>CAZMPS010000080.1:0-7175 GCA_964568305.1 uncultured Burkholderiaceae bacterium | reverse complement strand
ATCCAAAAAAAGGACAATAAACGATTCATAGGATTTGTTATTTAATAGTAGCTGCAAATATTGTTTTACTACTTGAGGTGAATTGAGAGTAATGCCTGTTCGCAATTCCTCTCCAAGTGCACGTCGGGCTAGTTCCAATACTGCTTGTAGTTGTGCAAATTTTGCTGGTCCTAAGCCATTAATAGCTGAAAAATCAGCTAGTGTTGCCGTGAATAATTTATTAAGCGAACCAAAATGTCCTATCATGTCACGGCCTAGATCGACTGCGCTTTTCCCCTTAACGCCGACGCGTAAAAATACAGCAAGAAGTTCTGAATCAGATAATGCTTCTGGACCCATTTCAATGAGTCTTTCGCGTGGTCGTTGATTAATAGGCCAGTTGTTTATCGACATATATGCATGAATAAAGTTATTTGGTTTGCGTTTTGATATGTTGTACACACCGTTTCTGGTGAAGTCTCTTTTACAATACTAATTGTTAATTTATTTCGGGTTTTTATCATGTCGCAAGACAATATCGCTTTAATTCCAAAAATTACAAAATCTTCTTACGTCACTTTGCACTATCGTTTAAGTTCCGTAGATTGCATTAATATTGTGACAACTTTTCATTCCAGCCCGGCCACATTGCAATGTGGTGCGGGACAATTGGCTCCTTTTTTGGAAGCTTGTTTAATAGGTTTAGCAGAAGGTGAAGAGCAAACATTTGAGTTGGCGCCTGAAATGGCATTTGGTATGCGTAATCCCGAATTAATAAAATGGGTGTCACGCGCCACATTGGAGCAAAACTCCAAGCCTGATGAGGAATATAAAGTGGGTGATTTAGTAAATTTTAATGCGCCAAATGGTGGGAGTTTTGTTGGAATGTTAAGTGAAATTAATGCCGAAAAGATGCTTTTCGATTTTAATCATCCCCTAGCTGGTAAGAGTTTGAAATTTGAAGTGAAAATTATTGGTGTGTTGCATGAGTAAAGAAATATTGTTGGCGCAGCCACGAGGTTTTTGTGCTGGTGTTGATCGTGCTATCGATATTGTCGAGCGGGCTTTGCTTCAGTTTGGCGCGCCTATCTATGTGCGACATGAAATTGTTCACAATGCGTATGTGGTAGACGATTTGCGCAAAAAAGGCGCAATTTTTATCGAAGAATTGGCAGATGTGCCCGCGGGTAATACGGTTATTTTTTCTGCTCATGGTGTTTCTAAGGCAGTGCGTACCGAAGCAGCAGCGCGTGATTTGAAGATATTTGATGCGACTTGCCCTTTAGTGACAAAAGTACATGTTGAGGTCGACAAAATGCGTCGTGAAGGGCGTGAAATCATCATGATAGGTCATGATGGTCATCCTGAAGTAGAAGGGACCATGGGGCAAGTGCGACAAGGTATGTATTTGGTTGAAACCCCCGATGACGTAGAAAACCTTCAAGTAATCAATCCTGAATTGCTTGCTTATGTGACACAGACCACTTTGTCGATTGACGATACTGCCGATGTGATTGCTGCACTTAAACGTAAATATCCTGCGATTGTTGAGCCGAAGAAGGGGGATATTTGTTATGCAACCACGAATCGACAAGAGGCAGTTAAGTTTATGGCGCCTCAGGTGGATGTTGTGATTGTGGTGGGTAGTCCAAATAGTTCCAACTCCAACCGTTTACGTGAAGTTGCTGAGAAAATGAAAACTGTAGCTTATATGATAGACAATGCATCGCAAATTGATCCGGTTTGGTTGGAAGGAAAAACTCGTATTGGTGTGACTGCTGGTGCATCTGCTCCAGAAGTATTGGTTCAGGCAGTCATTGATCGTTTGAAAGAATGTGGAGCAAAAATTGTGCGCAATTTGCCTGGTGTTGAAGAAAATGTGGTTTTCCCTTTGCCAAAAGGATTAACAGGTTTTAGTAGCGAAAGATCGTAATTTTTGCGTATTTTTGTGCGGTGCAATATGTTCTAGGTGGGTATTTCTTGATGGGTGATGATGGCAATTTTTACACATAATTCTTTGATGATTATGCAGAATTTTGCTACACTGCGGCAAAATTAATTTGTGTGTGTGGATAAGGGGAGCGCAGCTAATGATTAAGTCTGTGTTGGCTGTATTTTTTTCGTTTTTATTTGTTTTTTTTGGGCCTTTTGTTGCTTCAGCTGAGGCAACATCCAGCCATATTGTTAATAAGAAACATTTGAGTGCTAAAGCAAAGAAAAAAGCACGTTCAGTGAAACATCATGTTGTATCAAAACGTGATGTATCAGAAAAATCACGCAAGAAAATTGCTACGGCAAGCAAAAAACGTCGCCATGTTCAGCGCGTTGCGTTAGCGCCTGCGGCACCTGCTGTATTGACCGCGGGTGATTTGGCTGGGTTGCATATGACACGTGACCCTTTGGCGTTGCAATCAAACGTTGCTTTTGTGATTGATCAATCGAACTCTCAAGTATTGTTTGAGAAAAATGCCAGCGTGGCATTACCTATTGCTTCGATTACCAAATTGATGACCAGTCTCATTGTGGTTGAGGCGCGTCAAGATATGAATGAAGTGTTAGAAATTACTTCTAGCGATGTTGATAGAGAGAAAAATAGTGGTTCACGCTTGCGGGTTGGTGCACAATTGACGCGAGCTAACATGCTACATCTTGCGTTAATGAGTTCAGAGAATCGTGCTGCATCTGCGCTTGGACGTAACTATCCTGGTGGTTTGCCGGCTTTTGTTGCTGCAATGAATGCTAAGGCAAAAGCATTGGGAATGAACGATACACGTTATGTTGATGCGAATGGCTTATCTAGTCACAATGTTGCTAGTGCTCGTGATTTGGCCAAGCTTGTTATTGCTGCCCAGCGCCATCCGATTATTTGTCAATATTCAACTGACTCGAAATATGTCGTTGATGCTGGTGGTCATCCATTGCAATATGCCAATACTAATCGTTTAGTGACTAATCCTGGTTGGGATATTGGCTTGCAAAAGACGGGTTACATTTCTGAAGCTGGGCGTTGTTTGGTGATGCAGACAAAAATTGAGGGACGTCCGGTTGTGATGGTATTTCTGGATTCAAAGGGAAAATATTCCCGTTTGGCTGATGCAAGTCGAATTCGTAAATGGTTGGAAGGGCAAAAATCGCAGGCCTGATTCTTTTTTGTTCGCTTTTCTACTTCTTCCTGTTATTCATAGTGTTTGAAATGCTTTGGGATGATATATCCCAAAGCGGCTGAGATTTGGTTTGCTGTATCCATCAAATCGATTAACCATTCTTCTTTTAAACGATCCGCTGGTGCTGAAATCGATAGACCGGCAATCAATTTTCCTGAGTCGTCGTGGATGCCTGCCGCCATGCAGCGCACCCCTAGTTCTAATTCTTCATTGTCTCGAGCGTAGCCCTTTTCTCGTACCAGGGTAAGTTCTTGCTCCAATCTAGTAAGTTCTGTAATGGAGTTCTTGTTATGACCGTTTAACTTGGTGCGTATCGCATAAGCGCGTATTGCTTCTGGCTCTTCAATTGAGAGAAAAAGCTTGCCGGTGGACGTCAGATGCAGTGGCCCGCGACCACCGATAGCGCGTACTACTTGCATGCCGGATCGTTCTGAGAAAGCACGATCGATATACACAATTTCATCCCCCTGGCGTACAGAAAGGTTGATGGTTTGCTGTGTTTTTTTATGTAAGGCACGCATAAAATCAAGCGCCGCATCACGGACGTTTAAACGACTTTTGACGATGTTTCCTAGCTCTAAAAAGCGTAGGCCCAAGCGATAAGTGCCCGGTTCAACGCGATCAATATAGCGAGCATTGACCATGTCATTCAAAATGCGATGAGCAGTTGAAGAATGTAGGCCCGTGATTTGTGTGAGCTTTTTCAGACTGACTGGGTCTGGAGAGTCGGCGAGTGCATCCAGCAAAGCCACCATGCGTTGAATGACCTGGATGGATGTTTTGCTTGTTTCACTGTCGTGTTCGATGGACATTTTGGAATGACAAGAAAGGTTGATGTTTTAGCTTGTCATTACGGCAAAACTGATTCTAGCGCAAACAATTCTTGTATCGTTTCGCGTTGTCTGATTAAGTGCACGTTGCCATCTGCCACCATCACTTCTGCAGGCCGTCCTCGAGTGTTGTAATTGGACGCCATGGTCATGCCATACGCACCAGCTGACATGATGGCTAACAGATCACCCGTTTGTACAGCGAGTGAGCGATGACGAGCAAGCCAGTCACCGGATTCACAAATTGGGCCAACTACATCGTAAGTACTTGGTTCAACAACAGCCGCATTTTTGACGGTTTTGACATCCATCCACGCTTGGTACATGGCTGGGCGCATTAAGTCGTTCATGGCGGCATCCACGATGCAGAAATTCTTCTCGGTACCTGGTTTAAGAAACTCAACCTTGGTGAGTAACACACCAGCATTGCCAACGACAGAGCGGCCTGGCTCGAAAATGACTTTCATGTTTGGATGATTGTTGCCAGATTTTGATGTGCGCCAATTGGCAATTTTGGTAAATACTCGGCCTAGATAATCTGCCACCGCCACTGGTTTTTCATCAGCGTAGGTGATGCCGATACCCCCCCCTAAATCAAGGTGATGCAGGGAGATCCCTTGTTCGATTAACTGATCAATTAATTCAATTAACTTGTCCAGCGCGGCCAAAAGTGGTGCATCGTCGAGTAGTTGTGAGCCAATGTGGCAATCAATGCCAACAATGTTGAGATGCGGTAATCGTGCCGCTGTGTGATAAGTGGTAAGTGCATCTTCAAAGGCAATTCCGAATTTATTGTCTTTTAAGCCGGTCGCAATATAAGGGTGTGTTTTGGCATCAACATTGGGATTAACGCGCAGTGAGATCGGTGCTTTTTTACCCATTTCACCAGCAATGGAATTGATGTTATAAAGCTCAGCAATCGATTCGACGTTAAAGCACAGAATGTTATGTGATAGGGCCAAACGTATTTCATCGCTGGTTTTTCCGACGCCCGAAAACAGGCATTTTTGTGGGTCACCGCCTGCCGCAATCACGCGCAATAACTCACCACCTGAAACCAAATCAAAACCCGCCCCTTGTTGTGCCAGCAAATTCAATACTGCAAGGTTGGAATTGGCTTTCATTGCATAGCAAATCAATGCGTCATGACCTTGGCATGCGTTTGCATAAGCAGCAAAATTGCTCAGCAATGCTGCTTTGGAATAAACATAAGTTGGTGTGCCAAATTGGGCGGCGATTTTGCTCAATGGGATATTTTCAGCTCATAATTCGACGTTTTGGTAAGAAAAGAAAGACATGGAATTAAGGATTTGAAGTGTGGGATGTGACAAAAATGCTAGCAGAACTGGTGGAATTAGTAGAGCTGGTTGATGTGGTAGTTGTTTTGCTTATTGTATTTGTTGTATGGATGCTGGATATCGGTTTTGCTGGTATGGTCGGTAAATAAAGCGGGCCTTTTTGGCCACAAGCTGTCAGCAACAACAGGCAGCTTAATGCCAGCGTATTAACAGTTGTTATGGTGATTACGGTTGTCACGATTAAAATGATGATTTATTAAGAAAGTGGGGAGTGTAGCATGAGCGAATCACAATTTCTGGCATTGGTAGAGTCGACTTTGACGATGATTGAGAGCGGGGTCGAACGGTTATCTGAGCACAGCGATGTTGATATTGAATATAGTCGCAGTGGCAATGTGCTGGAACTTGAGTTTGTTGAAAATGGTTCCAAAATCATTATCAATAGCCAAGCTTTCATTCAGGAATTATGGGTTGCCGCCAAGTCGGGTGGTTTCCATTACAAACACAATGGTCGTTCTTGGATCAACACCCGTGATGGTTCGGAATTGTTCTTGTCACTGTCTGCCATGATGAGTGAACAAGCGGGTACTATGTTGCGCATTCGAGAGGATTCCGCAGTGATAGGGTAAATTCACTCTTCACTCTTTTAAGACACGCTATTTTTACTGACCTTTTCCTGTTTCTGGTGTCGCATTACCTTCGAAATCTTGGGTGGTTAGATTATTACCCGACGAATTTTCGGCGTAATAATAATCACCGTTGGTTTGCACGATACCTTCTGGCACCGGGCGTTCTTCTATCGGTAAATTTTTCAGTGCTTTTTGCATATAAGAAATCCAAATTGGCAATGCTAGGCCACCGCCAGTTTCTTTATTTCCTAGATTTTTTGGTTGATCAAATCCTATCCACGCCACGCCTACCAATTTGGGGTGGTAGCCTGCAAACCACGCATCGAATGAGTCGTTAGTTGTCCCCGTTTTGCCGGCGATATCCGGGCGTTTCAGGACCAGTGCTTTAGTGGCCGTGCCGAATTTAACGACGTCTTTCAACATACTGTCCATGAGAAATGCATTGCGTTGATCAATGACCCGATGCGCTTCATCATTTGCTAGGTCGGGTTGTGCTTTGGATAATATTTTTCCTTTGCTGTCTGTAATTTTGGTAATCAGATAGGGGTTGATTTTGTAGCCACCATTCGCGAAAACAGCATATGCGCCGGCCATTTGCAGTGGTGTAACTGCTCCGGCGCCCAACGCTAATGTGAGATAAGGTGGATTTTTATCTGCATCAAAGCCAAAGCGCGTAGTGTATTCTTGGCCATATTGAGCGCCTATACGGTGCAAAATACGGATGGAAATCATGTTCTTGGATTTAGTCAGCCCTTTGCGCATCGACATTGGACCTTCGTATTTTCCATCATAATTCTTCGGTTCCCAAGCTTGGCCACCGGTTTGTCCCGCATCAAAAGAGAGCGGGGCATCATTCAACATCGTGGCAGGTGACAAGCCTTTTTCTAATGATGCTGAATAAATAAAGGGTTTAAACGACGAACCCGGTTGGCGCCAAGCTTGGGTGACGTGATTAAATTTATTGCGATTGAAGTCGAACCCCCCTACTAAGGCACGAATCGCACCGTCACTGGTATCTGTGGCAACAAACGCAGATTCGACAGCAGGCATTTGCGTGATGCTCCACTTATCGTTTTCCTCAATTACACGAATAATTGCGCCCGTCTTAATACGATGATTAGGCGCTGCCTGTGGCGATAACCAGCTGTTAGCAAAGGTCAATCCACTTCCTTGTAAGATAATTTCTTTGCCAGATGCCAACGTGGCATGAATTTGCTGGGGAGTCGCACTAAGCACCACAGCTGCAACCAGTTTGTCGCTGTCAGGGTGCTCGGC
>CAZMPS010000079.1:0-7185 GCA_964568305.1 uncultured Burkholderiaceae bacterium | reverse complement strand
GGCTAAGGGAGTAAAAAAGTTTTACATGGGAAACATTTTGGGTTTGGGCAGCGTGATAAGGAAGGTAATTTCTTGATCATGCGCTTCAGCGGTAAGGTCGCCTCCTGCTTCACATAAGCTATTTCTGGCCTGATAAAGTCCTAGGCCTAATCCACCGGGGCGGCTGCTGGCGTATGGCTCAAAGAGTTTTTCTGGTGAGAATTTTTCCGTATTGGGTAAACGCGGCATATCAATTTTGACGACAATATGGGGCGATCCGGGTTGATGAGTCACATCGATCATCAAAGAAAGTTCTGGCCGTGTGCGTAACATAGGGGCAACGTTGGCGAACATATTGTCTAGCGCACGATCGAGTAAATCGGAGCGAATGAAGACTTCAGCTTCACCGTTGATGGTGACGCCAATTCCAGCCAATTCTGCGGCGTGGCAAATCGCATGTTTGATATGTAATGTTTGTGGTTCTGGCGTGTCATTGTTATGGGCGGCTGCCAGGATACGTTCGGCACGCGCTGCGGCATGAGGTGCGCTGGTGGTCATGCGTTGTGCAATCGCTAGCAGTGTTTTCTCATCTTGGCTGGAGGATAAATCTGCTGCAATCCACATGACCCATTGCGCTAGATTACGTAAATCATGTTGTAAATACAGAGTTAACCGTGCTTGCTCCGCCAATGCTGCGGATAAAACGACGACTTTGAGATGAATTGCCGCATCAATTTGTAGTTGAAACACAGCAGCAAGATGTTCTGCAAATAAGCGTGCTTCACCACGGCTTGCTTTGGGGTAGAGTTGGAAAGTCAAATGAATATCGTCATTAGCTGTAATTTCAAAACAAAAGGGCGCGTTGCCTTCTTGTCGCTTACCAAAAATTTGGTTGACTGGTAATCCGAACCAATTTCCTACGCAGACGAGTTGTGCAATACCTCCTTTGGATAGTGCCGGCCAGGCCGCTGCGGGTAACTCTAATGGATTGGGATCAATTGCTGCATCACCAGAGGCGCGTAGTGCGGCTAATGCTTGGCGATGCCGTCTGGCCAGTTTTGTTAAACGCCATAGCGCTGCCATTAAGGTAAGGCCAGCAACAACAAAAATGAGGACGAGACTAGCGGCTATGTTGGATCCCATATTTCTTGATGTAATAGTACAAATGTTCACGTGCCAATCCCAATCGCTTCGCAGCTTCAGTGACGTTGCCACAGGCTGAGGTGAGCGTACTGCGGACTAATTGTTCTTCGATTGCAGCAGAGGCTTCTTTGGGACCATCGGCTAGTTTGACGGTAACTTGTATCCTTGCTTCTCCAACAATATTAAGTTTTTCTTCTTGGCGTAAAAATAACTGAGCGCGGTGTAAGGCTATTTTGATGGCATTAAGTGGTGCGGGTTTGGTAAGAAAATCGAAAGCCCCGCGACGTATTGCTTCGTAAGCGGCAGATTCTTCTTTTTGTCCGGTTAGGACGATAATTTTGCTATTCGGTGCACGTGTTATTAATGTATCAATCAATAATAACCCTTCGCTTATACGGCTGGTTGCGGGAGGAAGGCCGAGGTCTAGCAGTGTCAGAGTTGGTTGCGGTGTAATGGCAAGCGCCTCTTGACGTGAATGTGCGCATATCGTTTGATAGCCTTCCGACTCTAGTGCACTGGCTAAATAAATCGAGAGCGCAGGATCATCTTCGATGATTAAGAGAGTATTCATTATGGCAACTTACCTGCTTGGATCATACGATTAAACAAGATATTAGGGGACAGCCAAATGACTTGATCATCGAACTCTCCTCCAGGACTTGCTGTACCAGCTTTGGATGGAGAGTGGCTGACAAATATGGCGTTATTACTTACATTCACTTTTTCGTCTTTGCTGGTTGCAGTTTGGGATGCATTTTTGCCTAATGAAAACACTACGGCAACTGCATTACTTGTGAGGGTTTGGGCTGTTCCGCAATTAGTGCTTGTCATTCCTATAGAGCTATTGCAAACATACAAATCGGAAGCCAGTGTGCTGGTGATGGCCGTCGTGGCAGCATTAGTATTATTTGCAGTGGTGACGGCATAACGAATGCGGTTGGCTTTTAATTGCCAGCCATCTCTTAAATATCCTTGGTCATCGACGCCTGATAAACCAAGCGTCACGGCAGGGAGATAACCGTCTTTGTAAGGGTTGGTGCAAATACCTCCGCCAACGGGGCTTTCTATACCGTTTGATGTACTGGATGCTGGGCAGGGTAGTCGCCCATTGGTTGCTGCATAACCAATTAATGCATCGCGTGCCTCATTCAGCAAGGTTTCTGTTTCTTGTATCCGTTGCGATTCCTGACGGCTGGCAACCACACCCAATCCACCACCTAGTAATAAACCTGCAATCAACAATACGATGGCCATTTCGAGCAAAGAAAAACCTTGATATTGGTGAGATTTGTACGGTTTCATGGCAATGCCTACTTGTGAAATGGGTGAACTTGATAAGTGGGTTTAAAAGGCAATTTAGGGTGCGGGTGTTGGTGGTGTCGAAATACAACGTACCATGTCTGCGCTAGGCGCAGTATAGCTAAATCCTGGTGTGGTCCCGGTGCCGGTATATGCGCCGCCATTGGGGAAAAGGCTGGCGTTACTATTTTCAAGGTAATTTGTCGGATTACTGGTGTCCGTGTCGCTGATCCTAGTTTGGTTGTTGGTACGATTGCCCCCGAATAATAAAACGGCATAACAAGGCTGGCCATTCCATGAAGCTGTTGGATTATATGTTTTTGTTGAATCAACAATTATGTTGATCGTGTTCGAAACAATTGAACCCGGATAGGTACTACCTATACTCACCAGCGCTTTGATGGCATAAGTTCCGCCTTTTACATTTTGCCAATTCATTGCGCAGAGGCTGAGGCCGGATGTGCAACCGCCGATTCTGGTATTGCCGCTATAGAAACTTATGGAGTTAATCGTAGAGTTTGTTGCTGTTGTTGTTGCAAAGAGAGTGATGTTAGCCGGGGATTTGTAACGCGCATTATTGCTTGGAATAATGATTTTGATGGTGGGTTCCGTTCCCCACGTATAATCTTGCCAACTTTTGCTATGACAATGTGGTGGTTTGCCACAGTAGACCATTGTGCCAGAAGGTAGGGTACGACTAATGATGTTATTGGTGAGACTTAGCATGCAAGTTGCCACAACATCGTCATGATATTTGCTGTGGCCGTTTGTACTGATGTCTTTCGCTGCTATTTCTCCCGGTTGGTTGCACCCTTTTTTAACGGCATCTTCTACGGAGGTGTGATCATAAGCCCATGCAGGCTGATTTGCCTGGATGAGCGTGATGAGAGTCATCATCCAAATCCATAGAAGCATGAGATTCTCCTTTTTGTAACTATTTTTGTTGTTTGCCAGATTACTTGGTGTTTAATTAACCACGGTTTCTATTGTCTGTGTGTAAAGCAATTGATCCTTCCAATTGGTATACACATTGATTTGTTTCGTGCTCCAGCTAGATACAGGACACAAACTGGCGATGTTATCCATTCCTTTGCTGCCAGACGCTGTGATCCATCCGGCAGAAAATGCTGCATCCGAGGATTTGGTTTCTCGGCAGGTGGTGAGATTATCTAGCATGGTATTGATATCGTTTTTAAAAGCATCGCGCTTGGTAATCCGAGAAAATAAATCATTTGATGTGATCCACAACGCGCGATCATTGTTGATGCTGTTGCTGTCATGGATGCCATTGTGGCTATTTTTATAAATACTTTCGGGGGTTGAAATAACGAAAGTCGTATTGCCGGTACCAAGACTGCCGCTATTTTCTAAAAAATTGCTGACCGTATTGTTGGCCGTTGTATTCCCGCCGCATTCACTGCCGGCAAGAGTATTACGAGATTGGCCTTTAACCATTGTGCCAGGGGAAAAAATGATGGCCCAGGGCGTATTGTGATTGCCAGCACTAGCAAGCGTGGAGCCATCCACGTTTTTGATTTCAAATTGGCCGATGGTGTCCCAATTTAAAACCGTGGTTTTGGGATTTTCCTTGGCACGTCCTGAGACGGCATACCATAGGCACGTTCTTGATCCATCGCGTAAAGGTGGTAGGCCCAGCGTTTTCCAGGGTAAGTGCCCAATAACCGATACGTTCTGGGTGCCACAGGACGTTTCTGCGATGCCATCGTTGTCACTATCTGGACAGGGTAAGTAACCAAATACATCGTTTGGATTTCGGTCTTGATACGTGGCGGCATAACCGATCAGTGCTTCTTTGGCTTGCATTAGCGCATTTGTTGTTACTTTGTCTCGTGCTACACGATTATTGTTGAGAAATTTAAGCACAGCGAATCCACTCATGGTAACAGCAATCACCAGCATGATAAGCAGCGCACCGCCTTGTTGCTTTTTCATTTAACTTTGACAGCGTTGGTAGGGAGTTTCTTGTTGCGCTCCCCCGAAACTGTGTCTAAGGTTTCCCCGACTTGTACGGGTTTCCCATCGATGGTGATGTGATCATTGATGATGCGTATAATCGGTTGATTTCCTTGTATGGTTATCGGAGTGATTGGTGTTGATGAAGTGGCTGATTTTGTTACATTGACCGCTTTATTATTAATCCAGGCAATATTTTTACCGTCCTCACGCTTCATAAAACCGCTGATGGCATAGTGCTGGGTATTGGTTAAATTGTCTGTAAATTGGCTATTGCTACTGCGTGCGGATACCAGCGCTGCGCGTTCTGAAGGGGAAAAGAAAACGGTATTGAGTTGTGTGGATGCGGCCATTGCTTCGGTACAGATTAATAACAAGGATAAAACCAGGCATGGCATTGGCTTAGATGTATGCTTGGGCATATGCGTAGTGGACATATTGATTATCCTTATTATTTTTAATTCTTTAATTTTTCAGCTTTTCAACTCTTTGCTTGAAGAGAAAATAACCTTAAAGCGCATTTAATTTCTAATTTTGTGGCACTGCTGCGCGTCATGTCACAGCTATTGATACGAAAGGGTGCGTTCCATCTGGTATTTAATTTATCCACAAAAGACAAAAATTCTTCTTCATGCAGATCCGACAACTCTATGCTCAATTCATGACGCAGTACATTTGCTTGGGATGCTTGCGGTGTGCTACCAGATTCTGACAGTGGTCGTGGTGTTTCTAGCGAGTAGCGCAATGTCAAAGGCAGTTTTAAATCACGATAAAGTGCTTCAAATTGCTCTACCCAGTTGGCTCGATTGGGGTTGCCAATCAACCCTATATTGCGCAAATGATCGAATTCTGCCTGATGGTTTTTGAGCATATTCAAGTTATTAGCCAGTGTTTGTGTTTCAGTTTGTTTGGTTTGTACAGTTGCACTTGTTTCGATCAAGCCTTCTTCCTGAGTTGTATTGTAGTTAAGTAAAGCGATAATCAATCCGATAGATAACAGACTCGTCAGTGCCAATAAAATTAGCGCATTCTTGGCTAATTTGAGCAGTGGTAAGTATTTTTTCATGATGATTTATTTCCACTAGCCATTTATTTTTGGTACGGTTTTCCAGGGAACATTCACGCACCAGCGATCTTCTATCTGAGGATTGTCATTGATGGCCCCCCCTTTAATCGCTGCATTGCGTGCACTTGCTTCGGGGTCTTGTAGCAGTTTGATGCCTGGGTTGCGTGTGAGCGCGGTCGAAATACGTTGTCGCGCATCGGTTCTTGCTTGAGAAGAAAAAGTATTAGGCAACAAAATGGTGAATTGTAAGAGAGCCACACGTTTCGTCGTGTTGAGAGCCGCCTGAGCGACATTGGATTGGATACTTTGCGTATTCTCTTTGCAAAGACTATCTTTTCCTGGTGCTACATAAAAAGAAAGCGCTTTGATGCGTGCGTCAGGAAAATCCGCAATTGCACTTGCCGCCAGGCGCAGAAAGTCTTCAGGGCTGGGAGCAGCATCAATTTCTTGCGCTTTAAATTGTATGGCGCGGCGCATGAGTTCTGGATCAGTTTTTGATTGCGTGAGGCGGGCAGCAAGTTGTTGATTTTCATGGGATGCTTTTTGCAACTTTGTTTGCAAATTTTGTTCCTGTCCTTGTTGGTCTAGCAGGGTTTGAATGCCATCTTGCCCATATATGCATGCTGCTAACAAACTCACCAATGCACCAGCGTAAGCGGCACGCTTAATATTTCTGACTAGGTAAGGCGTGCGTACAGTAATCGGTGCAAGTTGTGCAATTGGGGAGGTGATCAGGCGATCAAATAAGGGGTATAACCCATCCGTCTTATTCTTACGCAAAAACACTTTGGGTACTGGTAGTAAGGTCAATCCAGCGTTGTTCAGAGGTGTTTCGACCAAGGTTTGGTCACCTAAAAATAAAACTGGAAGAGCATGCCCACGCTCAAAAATATGCTGATTTTCAGTATACAAACGTGTGATGAGAATTTCGCTAGCTGGGCCGCTTTCCTCAGTATTCACGCAGCGCGTCAGTATGGGCACCTTATCCTTTATAACTAAGATTCGTAATTCATGCTTGTTAGGTAATGCGATTAGTACGTCTGGCGCTTTCAAAGATTTTGACAGCATGACCAGCAAACTCGTTATTCCCCATACACCGGCAATCGGTGTGGGAATAGACTCCAGCAAAGGGGCAATCTCTTTACTCGTCGTTAAGCCAGTCAATACTAATTTATTCGTTTTGTTGGCACCGGCTTTGCGTACGCTTTGAATTGGATAAGCGGCACGGTAAGTACTTTCCGTATAAATGCTGGCGAGCCGTCGTTCTATGTACAGATTTTTGTCATTCCCAGACAAGCGTGGCAGATCAATTGCTTCTAATGATTCTTCGGGCAGATTAACGATGACCCATAGCGTTCCTTTATTGGAAGGCGTTGTTGTCGGTTTCCATTCTGTGGTTATTTTTTCAAAATAATGGTTACCGAGGGTGTCAATCAGAAGAACGGTTTTCATATCAAAGTTTTATTTTGCTGATGGTGTCGTAAATTGGCCCAAGCACAGCCAGCATAATCCAGCCCAGAATCACACCAAGTACCACGGTTAAAATCGGTTCTATCATGGCTTGGACACGGGCAATGGATTCATTAATATCTCGGTTATAAAAGTAGGCAATATTTTTTAGCGCGCCATCCAAATCCCCAGTCTCTTCGCCGATTTTTAACATGCGTATGACTAGCGATGGGAACAGACCTTGTGCGGCAAATCCCATGGTCACGGATGAGCCA
>CAZMPS010000078.1:0-7323 GCA_964568305.1 uncultured Burkholderiaceae bacterium | reverse complement strand
AACGCTTGATTATTGATGTGGAAGTCGGATTCGACGATGCAAGAACGCGCATCCCCGATTCCAAAGAAGGTTTATTGGAGGGCTTTGATTATGCAAAGGTAAGAGAATGCGTCAAGCAAGCCACGCATAGCAAAACTTACCTGATAGAAACCATCGCCAACCGCATCGCCGATGGTGTTTTGTCTTTACCAGGAGCACTCACTTGCGCGGTCAAAGTCAGCAAAAAACGTTGCTGGGCGGAAGTGGATAAGACTAGTGTGCGTATTTTTCGGGAGGCTTAAACAGGGCCTCACGTCGTTCCCGCGAGTTTGGGCGGGAACCCGGTGTCTTTTGTTGTTTTACTACTAAAAGCTGCTGGATCCCCGACTCAACCACTCGGGGAAGACGTTTTTAGGTTTTTCCGTATTACCATCGTTCTTACAGAAACGACGAGGACTACCAGACACTTCGACCCGATGCATTAAAAGGCACCAGTCCCGGCATATCACTGTAGCCCTGAGCATCAGTCACATTAGTCACCGTAGCATCCCACCCATCATCACTCAATGTATAAAAAACAGGTTGGTATGTATTACACGCACTAAAATCCAAATAATTCATATCAGACACATATTGACAATTCAAAACATCAATTTCAGAAACATCATCATCGCTAACATCAGCATCAGTTTCGCCCTCATCTGTTTCAAGTTTATATGTTTCAAACTCATCGAATGGAATATATTGAAAATTCGATTCTGTATTGAATGGCACGACACCCAAGTCGTATTGAAAATCTTGCAAAGGAACAATACTAAGCGGACTTGGGAGTGTGTTTAATATCACCTCTCCCCCAAGCACCCCAACACCCGCCACCTGATTACTGGCATAAGAAAAGAGTTGCAACACAGCCATACTCAACATACTCAACTTAGTTAGGCCAATGAATGACTGAAAAGGAGAAGCACTTATATTTTTCTCTTCAGTTTGGATTGTTGGTATTGGTATTGCTTCATTTGTGAATATGGTTACAGGCACCTGTGGAGTTATGTCTTTAAAATGCACGTGATGAGGTGCTTTTCGAGGTTCTTTTAATTCCGATGTTGTATTTTACACATTGCTTTTTTCTACGTTTTTTGAGTTGTTATACGTGTTGACACATAAAATCAAATCAGCACGGAGATCATCATCCTTATCAAGTTCGCCAATCAAGTCAGTAGCAAGCTTCTGAAAATCTTCATTTATCCACAAACTCTGACAGTAAGAATGCAGTTGCCTTTTTCTAAGCATTCCAGAATCTCTGTAATGCTCCAGACAACTATTGGCAATTTCTCGTTTATGTTCAACCGAAAGATTTTTCAAGTCTGGAAATAAATTAAGTTTGTCTTCAACCGAAAAATTATTCAGCAACGGTAAGATACTCAGCTTGTCTTCAATCGAAAGTTTTTTCAGCAACGGAAGAACAGATAAAGTCTCTGGACGATTCTTAAAAGTATCTAACATCAAAGCAGATTTCGCATACCATATCTTTTCGCATGCATCCGCAGTTAATACCACACCAGTTTCTTTCATTGCCTCAATAATGGCAGGCTCTGTCATCGTGCCGTGTATCCAGCCTTTTACCAATTTCCGCTGCACATCTGCATTAGCAAAAAAATGCCGCCGCTCTGCTTGTTCTTCAATAGAAACAGGCCCGTGTGTTACTTTAAAAATAGCATCTGCCTGACCATCTCTTATTTTGGTAGCCAATGCTATTTTTTGTTTGTCGGTCATTTTGTGCAGCGGCGTCTCTGCCGGACCAGATGAGGCAAAGTAAGCTGAAAAATGCGCAATTTTGGCGGAAACAAAGGCTGACATTTTTACAATTCTATTGATTTTTTTTCATACAGTTCAAATTGACATAATTTGCTGCTTAATATGTTTCATATGAATTGAATGTTATTTACTGAATAATTAACAAAAATACACTGTTAAATGTAGCACAAATAACAAATATTCAACAATCGCTCTTGCCAAAAATTGATAATTAGATAAGGGATTAACTGATCTAGCTAACCTGGAGTGCAATATCAATCCACAATGAAAAGCTTAGCACCTGTGCGCGTATAAGAACGATGTGCTTCGGCATTATCAGCAACTTGGTAGCTCACACCAGGCGTGAGTACAAATTTACGCCCATCATCCAATTCGCTTTCTAATTCGCCTTCCAGACACAACAAAATATGCCCCTTGCGACACCAATGGTCAGCCAAATAGCCAGGGGTGTACTCCACCATCCGCACGCGGATCTCACCAAAATTGCAGGTACGCCAATAGGCGACGCCGACTTCCCCTTTGTGCTCTGTCGCTTCAATGCTGGACCAGTCAGTGATACCAAAAGGAATGTCTGCGATATGCATGGGGGAACCTCCAAATAAGATATAAAAAACGTGATTATTTTTCTAGCGACTCAATAGCACGCCCCCACGCCTGCCTTGCTTGCTGCGCATTAGCATACATGGCTTGTAAAGCGGGGCCATCCCCCTTCGCCAACAAGGTACGCAGTGTCGCCAGCTGCACCATGTAAGCATCCAATTCAATTAATAAGGCAGATTGATTGGCTAAACTGATGTCGCGCCACATTTCCGGTGACGATCCAGCAATGCGGGTGAAATCGCGAAACCCACTGGCGGCATATTGAAACAACACATCGGCATGTGGTTTATTAGCAATATCATCTACCAAAGCATAGGCCAGCAAATGGGGTAAATGGCTGACTGCGGCAAACACGCTGTCATGCTGTTCTGGCGTGAGTTGATGGACGATTGCGCCACAATGACGCCACGCGGCACTCACTGTTTCGATTGTTTGTGGCAGATTTTCTGGCAAAGGCGTAATAACTGTTTTTTTGCCCTGATACAAGTCAGCAAGCGCTGCTTCTGGTCCGTGCATTTCCCGTCCGGCAATCGGATGCGCTGGGACAAACTGGGTAATTTTTTCGCCGAAAGCAAATCTGGCAGCGGCGATCACATCGCTCTTAGTACTACCGACATCCGTCACAATGGTATGTGGAGCCAAATGCGGCGCAATCGTAGCCAAAATACTGGCGGTTTGCGCCACTGGCGCGGCTAGCAAAATCAAATCGGCATCTTGAATCGCATCGGATATCGATGCTGAGGTCGCAATACTATCTATGATGCCCAGTTGCTGCGCTCGTAACAACGAGTTGCTTGAACGGCCAATTCCCACAATATGCTGCACCGCCTGTGCCTTTTTAAGCGCCAGGGCGAATGAACCACCGATCAGGCCAACACCAAAAATAGCGATTTTTTTGAACATAAAAAGGAAGATTAATTTTTAAAATTATTTTTAAATTAAATCTTTTAAAGCATCGATAAAAGCAGCATTTTCATGCGGTAAACCAATCGAAATCCGCAACCATTGTGGCAAACCGTAATTCGCAACTGGACGCACGATAATGCCTTGTTTGAGCAAAGCCAAATTGACCCTTGCACCCGCTTGTTCATCCTCGCCAACCTTCACCATCACAAAATTGCCATGCGATGGCAAATAAGTCAGCTTCATCTCATCAAATGCCTGGGTCAATTGCACATAACCGGCCGTATTGCATTGCACGCTTTTTTGCAAAAAGTCCTCATCATGCAAAGCAGCAATTGCCGCTGCCTGCGCTAGAGAATTCACATTAAACGGCTGACGAATCCGATTCAGCAAATCGGTAATCGGTGCTTGTGCAATAGCAAAACCAACACGTATCCCGGCCAAACCATAAGCTTTAGAGAAAGTACGCGTTACGATTAAATTGGGAAATTGCTTCACCCAAGCTGTCGATTCAAACTGACATTCTGGCGCCAAGAACTCGTTGTACGCCTCATCCAACACCACCGCGATATGTTCAGGCACCGCCTTTAAAAACGATTCGATTTGCGGCGCTGAAATAAACGTGCCAGTTGGATTATTCGGATTCGCAATAAAAATCAATTTAGTATCCGACGTAATCGCCCGCAACATGGCGGACAAATCGTGTCCGTATTCTTTAGCGGGCACCACAATCGCACGTGCACCAACTGCCTGTGTCGCCAAGGCATACACCAAGAAGGAATATTGCGCATACATCACCGCTTCCCCAGCTTGCACCAAAGCATGCGCCGCCAACTCGAGCAAATCATTGCTGCCATTACCCAAAGTAATCCACGTTTGTGGTACGTGATATTTGGCACTAATAGCCGTTTTCAAATCAAAACCATTCGCATCGGGATAACGCCCTACTTCAGCGGCTGCCTGCAACATGGCTTGCTGAGCGGATTCTGGCGTACCCAATGGGTTTTCATTCGATGCCAACTTGATGATTTTGTTCACATCCAAATCAAATTCACGAGCAACTTCAGCAATGGGTTTGCCGCCCTGATAAGGGGCAATGGCACGAATAGCATCAGAACCAAATAAAGTGGACATGGGAATAGAAATAATTAAATAAAAGCAATTAAATAAAAGTAATTAAATGAAAGGAGTTAAACGGAACGAAAACGACAAAAACGATGAAGATCGTTCAACACAAAAACTTTATTACACAGCCAAAGGATAAGAACCCAAGACTTTGAAAAAAGCAGCCTGTTGCTTTAATTCGAGCAATGCTTGCGCCACTTTTTCTTGTTGCGCATGGCCTTCAATATCGACATAAAAATAATATTCCCACGCCCCCATGCGCGCTGGACGCGACTCAAAACGAGTCATGGAAACACCATGCTGCGCCAGGGGCGCAAGCAAGCTATATACCGCACCAGATTTATTGGGAACGGACAACACCAGCGAAGTCTTATCCTTACCACTAGGCATAATTTGCTGCCGACCAAGCACGACAAACCGAGTACGGTTATGTGTGTCATCCTGGATATGCGATTGCACCACTTGCAATCGATAAGTATGCCCAGCGGCCTCACTGGCAATCGCTGCCATCGTAGGATCCTCACCAGCAATACGCGCTGCTTCCGCGTTCGACACCAGTGCTTTGCGTTCGATATCAGGATAATGTTGATTCAGCCAGTTTTGACATTGCGCCAAGGCCTGGGTATGCGCAGCAATGCAAGTCACGCCATCCATGTGACCTGATTGACTCATCAAGTTATGCCGCACCAGCAACACTACTTCACCACAGATGGACAGAGTTGTTTGCAATAACAAATCCAGCGTGCGATTGACCACACCTTCGCTCGAATTTTCAGCCGGCACCACACCAAAATCCGCCGCCCCAGTTTCGGCAGCACGAAACACTTCATCAATCGATGCACAAGGCAAACCCTGCACCGCATGGCCAAATTGTTGATACACCGCTTGCTCGCTAAACGTGCCGACTGGGCCTAAATACGCAACCACCACTCGTCTTTCCAAAGCACGGCAAGCGGACATAATTTCACGAAACACCGCCTGCACATCCCCATTCTTCAGCGGACCAGGATTGCGCTCTGCTACGCTATTCAATACCTGCGCTTCACGCTCAGGGCGAAACACGGGCGCATTCTCCGCTGCCTTTACATGACCAACTTCCTGCGCAATACAAGCACGACGATTGAGCAAATCAAGAATCTGCTCATCAATCTGATCAATCTGAGCACGCAAAGGTTTAAGTTTGTGATCCATGTTTATTTGGTATTTTTATTCGCAAAATTTTTCATGTAAGCCAACAACGCTTCTACGCCCTCAATCGGCATAGCGTTATAAATCGATGCCCGCATACCTCCAACCGATTTGTGGCCTTTCAATTGCACCAGGCCTGCCTCTTTTGCACCAGACAAAAATGCATCGTTTAAAGATTCATCACGCAAGAAAAAAGGAACATTCATACGCGAACGATATTCTTTAGCCACTTGATTGCGATAAAAATCGGTCGAATCCAGGTAGTCGTATAACAACGCCGCTTTAGCAATATTTCTTTGCTCCATCACCGCCACACCACCTTGACGCAACAGCCATTGGAACACCAAGCCAGCGATGTAAATCGCATAGGTTGGCGGAGTGTTGTACATGGAGTCGTTTTCCGCCACGATTTTCCAGTCAAACGCAGAAGGACAATAGGACAAGGCGTGACCAATCAAATCTTCCCGCACGATCACAATCGTGAGACCAGCCGGGCCGATATTCTTTTGGGCACCGGCAAAAATAACACCATAGCGAGAAACATCAATCACACGCGACAAGATATGCGATGACATATCCGCCACCAAGGGCACATCACCCACATCAGGCGTGACATGGTACTCAAGCCCGTCTATGGTTTCATTGCTGCAAATATGTAAATAAGCCGCATCTTTGGACAATTGCCACAATGCACGATCCGGAATAGTCTGAAATTTTTGGTTTTCGGAAGAAGCCGCAACATTGACCTTGGCATATTTGGCCGCTTCCTTGATAGATTTTCCTGACCACGCACCAGTATGCACAAAATCAATGGTCGCTGGCTGCTGAGCCACACGCCCAACCAAATTCATTGGGATAATGGCGTTTTCTGCCAGCGCACCACCTTGCATGAACAAGATTTTGTAATTCGATGGCACGTTCAACAAAGCACGCAAATCCCTTTGCGCACTTTCTAAAATAGACATGAACTCTTTGCCGCGATGGCTCATTTCCATCACGGACATCCCACTGCCATGCCAGTTCACCATTTCTGCTGCCGCTTGCTGCAATACTTCGGGCGGCAAGAGCGCCGGACCAGGAGAAAAATTATAAATAGGCATTTTCATAGCGCTTATGACTCCAATTCATCAGCAGCCGAATCCACGTCGAACTCACCAACGGATTCAGTATCAGAGTCAACGTCAGATTCCACCACACGTTGCAATCCACTCAACTTGCTGCCATCTTCGACTGAAATCAAAGTCACACCCTGCGTCGCACGTCCCATTTCACGAATCTCAGAAACACGGGTACGGATCAAGACACCACCAGTCGTAATCAGCATGATTTCATCGGTTGGTTCAACTAAAGTCGCTGCCACCACTTTGCCATTCCGCTCGCTGGTTTGAATCGCAATCATGCCTTTGGTACCACGACCATGACGGGTGTATTCCGTAATTGGCGTGCGTTTACCATAACCATTTTCCGTTGCAGTTAAGACCGACTGCTGTTCATTTTCTGCTACTAACAAAGCAATAACTTGTTGGTTTTCATCCAAATTCATACCACGCACACCGCGCGCGGTACGCCCCATTGGACGCACGTCATTTTCATCAAAACGCACCGCTTTGCCTGCATCAGAAAACAGCATGACGTCATGCGCACCATCAGTTAATGCCGCGCCGATCAAGAAATCTCCCTCATCCAAGGCCACGGCACTAATCCCAGCCTTAC
>CAZMPS010000077.1:0-7426 GCA_964568305.1 uncultured Burkholderiaceae bacterium | reverse complement strand
GTCCTCTTCATCGTCACCTCCTACGGTAACTATGAAACCGGACTGATTGCGTGTTACAAAACCGGACAAATTAAAAACTCTGTGCTGAGCCGGTGGTAGATGAAAAAACGGTTCTAAGCTATAATTACAAGGTTTAACCTATCTTACATCCACCGTAGCGCATACCATCATCAAATCAAAAACGATTAGCAAGTACCAAGCGTTAGCTTTGGAATGTGTCGGGTCGTGTTGAAGTTGTGCTACGGTAACTAATCAGGAGTTGCCCTTGCCATCGTTTTTTTCTGGCCCTACCGTTCCGGCCATCCTAGCGCTCGCAGATGGGTCGATTTTTCAAGGTTTTTCAATTGGTGCATCTGGTCATACCATCGGTGAAGTCGTATTTAATACGGCCATGACTGGTTATCAGGAAATTTTGACTGATCCCAGCTATTCGCGCCAAATTGTGACGCTCACTTATCCGCATATCGGCAATACCGGTGTTAACCAAGAAGACATTGAATCGACCAAAGTTCATGCTGCTGGTCTCATCATCAAAAATTTACCGCTCACTGTATCGAATTTCCGTTCCACGCAAACGTTGTCGGATTATTTGAAAGCCGAAAACATCGTTGCCATCGCTGGCATCGATACGAGAAAGCTGACTCGCTTATTACGCGAAAAAGGTGCCCAAAGTGGCGCTATTTTGGTCGGCGAGGACGCTGTCAAAGCCAAAGAGTTAGCTGCTTCATTTCCCGGCTTGGCTGGTATGGATTTGGCCAAAATCGTATCAACTAAACAGGCTTATGAGTGGACTGAAGCAGAATGGAAGCTTGCTCCTGCGCAGGTGAAATCTAATCATCCCAAACCATACCACGTGGTGGCTTTTGATTTTGGCGTTAAGTTCAATATTTTGCGCATGTTGGTCGAGCGCGGTTGCAAAGTAACCGTGTTGCCAGCGCAATCGTCGGCTGCCGATGCGTTGGCTTATCAACCAGATGGCATCTTTTTGTCGAATGGGCCTGGTGATCCAGAACCTTGCGATTATGCGATTGCTGCTGCTAAAGAATGTATCGAGCGCGGTATTCCTACTTTCGGGATTTGCCTTGGCCATCAAATCATGGCTTTGGCTTCTGGCGCCAAGACACTGAAGATGAAATTTGGCCATCACGGTGCCAATCATCCCGTGCAGGATTTGGATACAAAACAAGTGTTGATTACTTCGCAAAATCATGGGTTCGCCGTTGATCCAGCATCATTGCCCACCAATTGCCGCGTGACGCATGTCTCGTTGTTCGATGGTTCATTGCAGGGTTTTGCGCGTACCGACAAACCTGCGTTTTGTTTTCAAGGTCATCCTGAAGCTTCACCCGGACCGCACGATATTGCGCCGTTGTTTGATCGCTTTGTGAATATGATGGAGAAGTATAAGAATGCCTAAGCGTAATGATATTAAAAGCATTTTGATTATTGGCGCTGGACCTATCATTATTGGTCAAGCTTGTGAATTTGATTATTCTGGCGCGCAAGCATGCAAGGCATTAAGAGAAGAAGGTTACAAAGTCATTTTGGTGAATAGCAATCCTGCCACCATCATGACCGATCCTGACATGGCTGATGTTACGTACATCGAGCCGATTACCTGGCAGGTGTTGCAACACATTATTGCCAAAGAACGGCCAGATGCAATTTTGCCTACCATGGGTGGACAAACTGCGCTCAATTGTGCGTTAGATTTGCATCGTCATGGCATTCTTGAGAAATACCAAGTTGAGTTGATTGGCGCTTCACCAGCCGCCATCGACAAGGCGGAAGATCGTTCAAAATTTAAAGAAGCGATGACTAAAATTGGTTTGGGTTCTGCTAAGTCAGGCGTATCTCATACCTTGGAGGAATCCTGGGCAGTGCAAAAGGAATTAGGCTTTCCGGTCATTATTCGTCCTTCGTTCACTATGGGGGGGACGGGTGGTGGGATTGCTTACAACGAAGAAGAATTTGAAACCATTTGCAAACGTGGTTTAGAGGCCTCGCCAACTTCCGAGTTATTGATTGAAGAATCATTAATCGGTTGGAAAGAGTTTGAAATGGAAGTGGTGCGAGATAAAAACGACAATTGCATCATCGTTTGTTCGATTGAAAATCTTGATCCTATGGGTGTACACACCGGTGATTCGATCACCGTGGCACCAGCGCAAACTTTGACGGATAAAGAATATCAAATCATGCGTAATGCATCGATTGCAGTGTTGCGTGAAATTGGCGTGGATACGGGCGGTTCCAACGTACAGTTCGCCATTAATCCGAAAAATGGTCGTATGATTGTGATTGAAATGAATCCACGTGTCTCGCGCTCATCAGCGTTGGCATCCAAAGCGACTGGTTTTCCAATTGCTAAAATTGCTGCCAAGCTCGCGGTTGGTTTTACTTTGGATGAATTGCGTAACGACATTACGGGCGGTGCGACGCCAGCTTCTTTTGAGCCTTCAATTGATTATGTCGTAACGAAGATTCCACGTTTTGCCTTTGAAAAATTTCCACAAGCTGATTCGCATCTGACGACGCAAATGAAATCGGTTGGTGAAGTGATGGCAATGGGGCGTACATTCCAGGAATCATTCCAAAAAGCATTACGCGGTCTTGAGGTCGGTGTCGATGGCATGAATGAAAAAACCCGCGATCGTGAAACCATCGATGAAGAATTGGGTACACCAGGGCCAGACAGAATTTGGTACGTGGGTGATGCCTACGCGCAAGGATATACGGTGGAAGAAGTCCATCAACTCACGCATATTGATCCTTGGTTCTTGGTGCAAATCAAAGAAATCGTTGATATTGAGTTATGGTTAGAGACGCAATCGCTAGAGGCTTTGGATAAACAAATTCTATTCAGCCTCAAACAAAAGGGTTTTTCAGATCGTCGTTTGGCAAAATTGTTGAAAACAACGGATAAAGCCGTTCGTGAAAAGCGCCATGCTTTGCATGTTCGTCCAGTGTACAAGCGGGTCGATACATGTGCTGGTGAATTTGCCACCAAAACAGCGTATATGTATTCCACTTATGATGAAGAGTGTGAATCTGAACCAAGTGACAAAAAGAAAATCATGGTGCTTGGTGGTGGTCCCAATCGAATTGGTCAGGGCATTGAATTTGATTATTGCTGCGTACATGCTGCGTTGGCTTTGCGTGAGGATGGCTATGAAACGATTATGGTCAACTGTAATCCAGAGACCGTCTCCACGGATTACGACACTTCTGATCGTTTGTATTTTGAATCGTTAACGTTAGAAGATGTGCTGGAAATCGTTGCCAAAGAAAAACCAGTTGGCGTGATTGTGCAATATGGTGGTCAAACGCCATTAAAACTTGCCCTGGATTTGGAAGCGAATGGCGTGCCTATCATCGGGACTTCTCCCGACATGATTGATGCTGCAGAAGATCGCGAACGCTTTCAGCAATTGTTGCATGCGCTTGATTTACGCCAACCACCCAACAGAACTGCGCGTACCGAAGAAGATGCGTTGAACTTGGCACAAGAAATTGGTTATCCATTAGTCGTTCGTCCATCTTACGTATTAGGTGGTCGGGCGATGGAAATTGTGCATGAACAACGCGATTTAGAGCGCTATATGCGGGAAGCGGTCAAGGTGTCGCATGATTCGCCTGTATTGCTGGATCGCTTTCTGAATGATGCGATTGAGGTGGATGTGGATTGTATTTCCGATGGTAAAAATACATTTATTGCCGGTGTGATGGAGCACATTGAGCAAGCTGGTGTGCACTCAGGTGATTCTGCTTGTTCTTTGCCACCTTATTCGCTTTCGCAAGAAACGATAGCGGAATTGAAACGTCAAACTACTTTAATGGCACATGGTTTGAAGGTGGTGGGTTTGATGAACGTGCAGTTTGCGATCCAGCAAAAAGTGGTGGATGGTAAAACTGAAGACATCGTTTTTGTCTTGGAAGTCAATCCACGTGCTTCACGTACGGTGCCATTTGTATCGAAAGCAACCGGCTTGCAACTGGCAAAAATTGCTGCGCGTTGTATGGCTGGCCAATCTTTGCTTTCGCAAGGGATTAAGAACGAAGTTGTGCCACCTTATTACAGCGTTAAGGAAGTGGTGTTCCCATTCGTTAAATTCCCTGGCGTGGATACCATCCTTGGCCCAGAAATGAAATCCACTGGCGAAGTCATGGGCGTTGGCATGACGTTTGGCGAGGCGTTTGTCAAATCTCAATTAGGTGCAGGCGTAAAATTGCCACAGTTTGGCAAGGTCTTTATTAGCGTCAAAGTCAATGACAAGCCACGTGCAGTACAAGTTGCCAAAGATTTGGTGGCGATGGGGTTTTCGATTGTCGCCACAAAGGGTACGGCAGGGACTCTGACAGCAGCCGATGTACCAGTTGAAACTGTCAACAAAGTGATTGAAGGTCGTCCCCATATCGTCGATATGATTAAAAATCACGAAATTGCCTTGGTCATCAATACCGTTGAAGAAAAGCGCAGCGCGATTCATGACTCACGTGCTATTCGTACGTCAGCGTTGGCAGCGGGTGTGACGACTTATACAACAATTGCAGGTGCTGAGGCTGCGGTTGAAGGCATGCGGCATTTGGATGCTTTGCATGTTTATGATGTGCAGGGACTGCATAAAACTTTGCACTAATCCATAGCTAAGCACTTTGATCTATGTTTGTTTACGTTTAGAGCTCTATAGCTATATCTAAAGCTATAGAGCTTTGCAATTGATGAAATCGATTTTTATAAAAAAGTATGAATACAGTTCCTATTACTAAACGTGGTGCAGAGCTTTTAAAAGAAGAATTGCATAATTTGAAAACCAAAGAGCGGCGTGCAGTGATTGATGCGATTGCTGAGGCACGCTCGCATGGCGATTTATCTGAAAATGCCGAATACGATGCAGCAAAAGAACGTCAAGCGTTTGTAGAAGGTCGGATTGCTGAGTTGGAAGGAAAGTTGAGCTCGGCGCAAATCATTGATCCAACATTATTGGATGCTGATGGGAGAGTGGTTTTTGGTGCCACGGTTTCTTTGGAAGATATTGAGTCGGGTCAAAAAGCAACTTATCAAATTGTTGGTTTGGATGAGGCGGATCTGAAAGAATCCAAAATATCCATCACTTCGCCGATTGCTCGTGCTTTGATAGGGAAATATGCAGGAGACGTGGTAGTAGTGCAAGCACCAGCTGGTGAACGTGAATATGAAGTACTAGAAGTTCGTTATATTTAAATAAAATTTAAAACGATGCCTACATAAAAAATTAGATAGGAAGGGGTTTCAACCTTTCCTATTTTTATTAATTTTTACTTGGTTTTTATTTGGTTTTTACCTAAAGCAGTTTTTTTAGTGCTGGTTTGACGTACTTTTGCGCGTTTGATGGAACCACCTTGTGTCACACGTTCGTTGCCTTTAATCATGACTTTTGTGACGGATGGGCGTTTGGTACCGCTGGGACTGGGTTTGACGATGGTGACCTCACGCAATCCTTTCCCTTTTTTTGATTCTTTGATTTTTTGTTGTTGTTCTTCTTTTTTGGGGCGATAGACAACGAGCAGTTTGCCAATATGTTGTACCGGCGCAGCATCCAGCGTATTGCAAATTGTGTCGTACATTTCGGTACGGATTTCTCGATCATCGCCAAAAACACGAATCTTGATTAATTCGTGTGACTGCAAACTAGCATCGATTTCTTTCAATACGGCAGGGGTTAAACCTGCGTCGCCGATGATGACAACTGGATTGAGTGGATGAGCTTGAGCGCGTAGCGCACTGCGTTCTGCTGGAGTGAGTTTTAGCATAATGAATTTGTAGAATTTTTTGGAACTTTGTGGGAATTCGTAGGAATTTATAGAGTTCGGTAGGATTAACGAATTAATATTTTAAAAACGAGTATTTTACGCGAATGGCAAAGAACAAATTAAATAAAAACTGGTTGCATGATCATATTAATGATCCGTACGTCAAGTTGGCGCAGAAACAAGGATATCGTGCCCGTGCTGTGTATAAGCTGAAAGAAATTGATGAGGAAGAAAAATTAATCTGCCCTGGTCAAATTATTGTTGATCTTGGTTGTACACCTGGCAGTTGGTCGCAATACGTGCGCAACAAATTAGCTAATAAAACAGGTGGTGGTGTCGATGGTTTGATTGTTGGGTTAGATATGCTGGAGATGGAGCCGATTTCCGACACGCATTTTATTTTAGGTGATTTTCGCGAGTTCCGAGTATTGCGTCAATTAGATGTGTTGCTAGATGGACGCAAAGCAGATTTGGTTTTGTCTGATATGGCGCCTAATTTGTCTGGAATTCCCGCTGCTGATGCTGCGCGTATGGAGCATTTGATTGATTTGGCGATCGAATTTGCACAACAGCACATGAAACCGTCTGGTTCCTTACTCGTGAAGTGTTTTAACGGTACTGGTTATAGCCAAATTGTAGAAAAATTTAGAAAAGAATTTAAAGTGGTGATGTCTAAAAAACCTAAGGCCAGTCGTGATAAGTCATCGGAAATATTTTTGTTGGGGAAAATATTAAAAAATTAATTTGATTGGCGTTGGTAGATAATATGTGGTTCTTGATTTTGTTGTCTTGAACCACACATAGCTAGGTGGCTAAGTAGAAATAAAAGACAGACGATTTTTGGCAAGGTTTTGCGATTACGCGTAAAATCGGCAAAGCAGTAGGAGGTGCTTGTCTTACCTCTACAAAATAAATTTGTAAAAGGCGCAATTTGCGTTTAAGGAGTGTTTGTGAATAACATGTTTCCAAAAGCAGCTATTTGGGTGGCTATTGCCTTAGTTCTCTTTACTGTATTTAAACAGTTTGATGGGCGTGGTTTGTCAGTTGGTGCTACGCCAATGACTTATTCGGATTTTCTTGACGAAGTAAAAGCTAAGCGTATCAAAGATGCTGTTATTGAGGATCGTACTATTGTTGCTAATACCCTAGAGGGTAAAAAAGTCAAAACATCAGTGACTTATCTTGATCGTGGCTTGATTGGTGATTTGGTTAATAACGGTGTGAAATTTGACGTGAAACAGCCAGAAGAACAATCTTTCTTATCACAGTTATTTATTTCTTGGTTCCCTATGTTGTTGCTGATCGGGGTGTGGGTATTTTTCATGCGTCAAATGCAAGGCGGTGGCAAAGGTGGGGCATTTTCTTTTGGTAAATCTAAAGCACGCATGATGGATGAAAATAGCAACAATCTCACATTTGCTGATGTTGCTGGTTGTGACGAGGCGAAAGAAGAAGTCACAGAAGTCGTCGATTTTTTGCGTGATCCTACTAAGTTCCAAAAATTGGGTGGTCGTATTCCAAGAGGTTTATTAATGGTTGGCCCACCGGGAACGGGTAAAACTTTGCTGGCACGTGCAATTGCAGGTGAAGCAAAAGTACCGTTCTTTTCGATTTCTGTCTCTGATTTCGTGGA
>CAZMPS010000076.1:0-7503 GCA_964568305.1 uncultured Burkholderiaceae bacterium | reverse complement strand
CTGTTGGCTCAACAGCTGACAAAGACAGAAACCACTACATGGTCGGTGTTTCTGCTCCTGTAGGTGGTCAAGGTACCGTTTTGGCTGACTACATCCGTAGATCAGACGATGGCGTGAACATGAATGCTAAACAATATGCTATCGGTTACACACATGCATTGTCCAAGCGTACAGGTTTGTACACAAGCTACACACGCACTGTTAACGACAGCGCTTCAGCTTTGAATGTTACTACCGCTGGTGATACAGACAAGTTGTTCTTGGTTGGTCTGCGTCACAAGTTCTAAGAAAGCAGACATAATTGAGATTGTGTAAGCTATAGCATAGGTTTACACAAATCAGTCTCTTCCTTAGTTTAATAAGGAAACAGGCGCACAGGAGACTTTCCATGTGCGCCTGTTTTTTTACCAGCACATTATCAATGATTCCCATCACACATCTCACACAGTAAGATATCGACCAAAATCGTACTTACTGCAAACTGCGAACCGCTATAAAACAAATGCCTACCCAATTAAATTCTGCATGCGTTGCTGAGTATCTCGCTAATCACTCTGATTTTTTTCTTGAACACCCCACCCTACTAACAC
The DNA here is from genome assembly GCA_964568305.1 of uncultured Burkholderiaceae bacterium. Lineage (GTDB taxonomy): Bacteria > Pseudomonadota > Gammaproteobacteria > Burkholderiales > Burkholderiaceae_D > JAGKXB01. The sequence goes on along the minus strand of CAZMPS010000076.1, from coordinate 6,913 downwards.
AGATAAAATTATCCAGCCCACGATCGGACCAAGCAAATCGCGCAGTTTCACTACAAGAGCGGCAACTTGAAGTGATACGCGAAAAATACAAAACATTAGAAAGTCATATGGCCGATTTGATGCGCATAGGACAAGAAAATGATCTTATGACTCAGAAATACCAGCGTTGGACACGCTCATTGCTACTAGCGCGTCACAATGCTGATTGTATTGATAGGCTGATTCATGGTTTACAAACACTATTTGCAGTACCGTATGTGACTTTACGCTTGTGGCAAACCAAAGCAGAACATATAGATGCCTGGTTCGCACAACCAGTTCCAGATGCAACCAAAAATTTTGCGAATAATCTAAACGCACCTTACTGTGGTTTGGCACATCATGCTGAATTCATGAATTGGCTCAAAGTGGGTGAATCCGAGGTGCAATCTACCGTTATTCTTCCTCTGCGGATCGAAACAACATCCAATGCATTTGGCTTATTGATTCTAGGCTCACCTGATCCACAACGTTATACAGCAGAAATGGCAACGGATTTCCTAAGCAACATTAGTGAAACTGCCAGCGCAGCACTAGCTAATTTCATCAACGTATAAAACTTCTTGTTTCATCAATAAAAATGTTAGTTGATGACTATTTAAATCATTTGGATATAGAGCGCAAACTATCGACTCATACTATCAACGGTTATAAACGTGATTTAGTCGAATTATCAGAATTCTCCGATTTGATTTTCACGCCAACTGATCAGCTAACGCATGCCGATATCCGTAAATTAACATCCAAATTACATGCAAAAGGACTTAGCGCACACTCTATTGGACGAAAATTATCTGCTTGGCGTGGATTCTTTAATTATTTATCCGAACAAAACTTAGTTACATCAAATCCAGTACATGGTGTCAAAGCCCCCAAGTCCGCGCGGACTTTACCAAAAGCACTCTCAGTCGATGATGCAATACGCTTGGTGGCCACACCAGGTGAGTCCTCCAATAAATTAACAAAAAGAACAATGCAATTATGCAATCAGGCGATGTTCGAGTTACTGTATTCAAGTGGTCTACGCGTATCAGAATTGGTTGGTTTAGACATACGCTATACAAAAGAAACGGCCTATGTATCGAAGGGCTGGATTAATTACGAAGCACGTGAAGTTATTGTGACCGGGAAGGGAAATAAAATGCGCAACATTCCTTTAGGCGAAGCAGCTTTATCGGCTATTAGAACCTGGTTGGAAGTGCGAATACCCACCATCAAAAATGCTAACAGAAACGACACTACTCATGCCAAATTCGCGCTTTTTCTGAACGAACGTGGCAACCGTATGTCGTCACGGGTCGTGCAACTGCGCTTGAAAGCCCACGCACGAACGCTTGGTATACCAGCCAATCTACACCCTCATGTGTTGCGACATTGTTTTGCTTCGCACATTTTGCAATCATCAGGAGATTTGCGCGCTGTACAAGAGATGCTGGGACATAGTGCTATTACATCTACACAAATTTACACTTCGCTTGATTTTATGCATTTATCACAGGTATACGATGCAGCACATCCAAGAGCGAAGCGGAAATAGGATTAGCATGTTATTTGTACAAGCTAATGACTTATAAACTGAAAAAGTCATTTTATGTTTTAGTACTTTTAAAAAAGTTTAATGAGGATTTCATTATTCCTTACAAAAAACACCATCTCAGAACATTTTTACTTCAGACTAAAACGATGTTTGGTATACACTACCCGGTGATATTTAATGGCTTATCATTTCTTCAGGGCAAAAAAAGAAGTGGCTGCTGAACTTCAGCGTAAATTTTGCCGATTGTTTTGTTTAACTATATCAGCATGCAAGGTCGGCATTCTCAATAAGAAAGCAATATAAAGATTGATGGTAAAGGAGGCCAAGATGAGTACCAGCGAAACAAAATCCAGGAAAAAAACTGCTGATAAAGCAACGATCAATTCCAGTGATAAAACGAAAAAAGATACTGCAATAACCGAAGTGGCAAACGCGATGACTCCAAAAACTCAAGCTACGATTACAACACTCACAGAAGAAAAAATTCTTCAGATGAGCGAAAAAGATTATATGAACGCAGATCAGCTAGCTTTTTTTAAACTGCGCCTAGAGCAGCTTGAAAAAGATTTGATGAAAAATGCAGATGAAACCACTGAACATTTACGTGAAACCGTTCTGGTGCCAGATCCAGCAGATCGTGCCACGATTGAAGAGGAGCATGCGCTTGAATTACGAACACGTGATCGTGAACGCAAATTGCTGAAAAAAGTTCAACAATCAATCGCTAGCATTAATGCCGGAGAATATGGCTGGTGCGAAGAAACTGGTGAACCAATCGGCATTCCCCGCTTGCTGGCTCGACCAACTGCGACATTGTCACTCGAAGCACAACAACGCCGTGAATTGAAGCAAAAGTTATACGGTGATTGAAGAAAGTTTATCTTCATGCACTATATCGGGACACAAAACTGATTTGCTGCGTTTAGTGGAAAAATTGGACAATACTCCACAAGCTTCAAAATAATGCTGATATAGAACTTTCTCTTATCAAATTTTTTGAGGCGTGTCACCAATAGTAATATCTTATACACTCCCACGCAGAAGCGTGGGAACGCGTGCAGGCTCGCCCAAATTGCAAAATCCCAACTTACTCCCTAACCACGCTGCCTACTACTCGTAATACTCATAAAATTCGCAGGCCGGAAATCAATGCAGTATCGTTTGTGCGCCACAACATTTTTTGAATTTCTTGCCACTGCCACAATTGCAATCATCGTTGCGCCCCACTTTCGCTGTGTCACGTTTGACAGTATTGCTAACCATGGCGGATTTACGATGTGGAAGCCAAAAACGGTAAATTTCTTGAATATTAGATTCAATCTCTATCGCTAATTTATGCCGACTAACGGGATCGTCGACTAAAGCCATTTCATCTTCCGCAATTTCATCCGCGCCTAACAAATAAATTGGACGCATCATGGGTGCAATGTCAGACGTAAAAATCAATTCCCACGCCTTTGCACGTAAATTCATGCCCTCATAAAATCCCCAAGCCCAGGCTTCGCCATCAATCAAAGTTTTGCTTTCGACTTCCTGCTCACAGAAAAGTGGTTCGAACTCTTTAGGCGCGACTTCGAATGTGACGACGATTTCATTCATAAAACGCACAATCAACTGGATCATACGATCACATTCTTTGTCATTTTTAAAACTAGGCGACTGACAATTCTCACCCCAAACACGCGGTAACCATTCAGACATAAGAATAGTCTCTGGCCCGATGGCAATAGCAGTCAAATAACCATGCAAACAATCCATCGTCATGGCGTCGTCGGGACAACGATCCGACAACAAAAAATGATCAAGCTCATCAAACTCTTTATCGGATAAGGGTTGGTCTAGGGGCATGGAAAAATAAGAAAATAAAAAAGATAAAAATTACATTACATATCAAGAGGCAGCTTTGAAATACCCAGCCATCTCTTGCACATCTTCCGCAGACAACGTGCCAGCAGCAGAACGTAAACGCAAATACGCCAGCAAATAACTATAACGTGCTTGAGCCAAATCACGTTGGACTGTATAGAGTTGCTGCTGTGCATTCAACACATCGAGATTGATACGCACGCCACCTTTGACGCTTTTTTCTGTGGCTACTACTAACAAACGTGCCGAATTCAATCCTTTAACCAAGGCATCAATCCGGTTCACACTGCTCAGAACCAAGTTGTATTGCTTGCGTAAATCAAGCATTACTTTATCGACTTTGGCACTCATATCAGCTTTGGCGCGCTCATAGTTAGCGACCGATTGCGTTGTTGCGGCACTCACGGCACCACCAGCATACAGTGGAATATTCAGTTGTATTCCTACGCTGCGCACAACTGAATCCTGATTATACGTATTGACGGATTCCGCATCATTTTGACTGTAACTGGCCACAAAATCCAAACGTGGCGTATGGCCAGCACGGTTTTTATTGATATCTTGCAGAGCAGCATCTACTGTATAGCGCTGCAACGCCAGTTCTGCATTGTTTGCCATCGCCAACGCTTTCCATGCATCAAAATCAGCTGGTGACAAAGATTTGAAACGGAAATCATCCTTCATCTGATCCAAATTCGCCACACTCACATCACTGCCAATAATGGTTGAAAAAGTATTACTGGCAACGGTCAAATTATCCTGTGCCTCAATCACTTGGGCTTGCGCCAAATCCAATCTAGCTTGGATCTCCAGCATATCGGTTTTGCTAGCCTCTCCCTGCTGGAACATACGATCATTGACGCGTCTTTGCTCAATTAAAGTATCACGCTGTGCACTTGCCAGCGCTAATTGGTCCTGCGCAAATAAAGCATCGAAATATGCACCCACCAAACGTAATATCAACTCCTGACCACGACCAACAAACTGTGCCTGACTATAATTTGTTTGTATCAGACCTTGATGATAACGTGCTACGCCATCCAAATTTAGGATAGGTTGACGCATCGAAATCGACCTGATCGTACTGCTATATTCAGGGTGCGTAGTGGTTGGTGCCCCTAAAAAATTGGGGGTGGTGATATCGGTACGATTTCTGCTGTTGGCGTAATTGATCGATACATTAGGTAATAAATTGGAGCGACCTAGCGCTACGTATTGCTTACCTGCCTCACTGTCGTACAAGGCCGAACGATAAGTCGGATCATTTTGCAATGCAGCGTCATACGCCTGCAACAAACCCATGGCCCATGTCGCACTACTATTGAGCATCAAATTGCTCGCCAATGCGACCATCAATAATCCTTTCTTATTTTTTATTTTCATGCTGTGCTCCTCAATCTTCGCTTAACGATGTTTTAGCGCGATCGAATACGGGCTTAAACAAATAACTCATCAAACTACGTTCACCCGTTTTGACAAACAACTCGACTGGCATCCCGGGACGAATTTGCAAGTGTGCAACCTTCTTGAGTCCTTCAGGCGCGACTTTGGCACGTAATTTGTAATAAGGCTGCCCACTTCTATCATCCTGCAAACGGTCAGCTGACACTTGGGTCACGATGCCTGGGATATGTGGTGTTTTGTTTTGATTGAAGGCAGTAAATATCAACTCTGTTTTCAAACCAACATGGACTTTGTCAATCAAGTTAACAGGTACTTGGCCTTCAATAATTAATGGATCATCGCTAGGCACCACATCCATCATGCGATATCCACCAGGAATCACGGCACCATGAGTAAAGACATTCATACCAACCACAACGCCATCAACCGGTGCCTTGACCAACACATTGGCCAAATCAAAATCCTGTGCCGCCAAACGACTACCCAACGCTTCCGCTTCTTTTTGGACATCAGATAATTGCTGACGCACTTCTTTTTGATATTCCTGCTGACGTTGGCTGCGACGCAAATTCAACTCACTGATCTGACGCTGGGTACGGCCAATACTCCCGGTATCTTCCGCAATCGATCCTCGAATTTGCGCATAAGTGCGTTCCAATTCAAGTAAACGATTACGTGCCACATAACCCTCTTTCGCCAAATCGCGCATGCCATCAAGCTGTTCTTTCAAGAATCGCAATTGCTCTTGCTTGCTACTACGTGATTCTTCAAGACCATGTGCTTGGGTTTTTAAACCAGCGATGTTTTCATCCACCGCTGCCAATTCATTATGCAAAGCGGATAAGCGGGAGGAAAACAATTGATTTTGCAACTGGATATTATTACTGACACGACTATCATTTTTGGCAGACAACAAATCCAATGGAAACGAGATCGCACTTTTTCCATCACGTTCAGCAATCAAACGTGCCTCTGCCGCCCGAGCAGAAAAAATTTGAGTACGCGTTATTTCAGCTTGGGCCTTAGCTTGTACATCATTCATCCGTACCAAGACCTGTCCTGCTTTCACTACATCACCATCTTTAACCAAAATGTCCTCTACGAGACCACCGGTCTGATGTTGAATCGCTTTGCGATTAGTGGCTACTGCAACCGTGCCTGACACCGGCACACCTCTATCGAGTGGTGCCCATACAGCCCACAAGACAAAACCGCAAATCCCGGCTAAAACAATCCACCAACCCAGACGGGTATGCACCGTATCATCTGTTGCAACTTGATTAGAAACATCAATCGAAACGACATCCGACACCACATTCTTCGCATTATTCGCATTGCTAATGGTAGATGGCACGGAGTGTTTAGATTTTGCAGATTTATTACCAAAAAACTGTCTCATCATTATTCCTGTTGTCTTGATTATGCTTGTTCTACGCGCCTAGCCTGTTTTTGATTATTTTGCAATGCAGCCAATACTTCATTGCTAGGCCCAAACATTTGCGCCACACCGTCGCGCAAAAATAAAAGCTTGTTGGTGATACTAATAATGCTAGTGCGATGCGTGATCAACACAATGGTTTTGCCGCGTTGACGCAAATCGTTCACGGCAGCTACCAAAGCTTGTTCGCCAATATCATCCAAATTAGAGTTGGGCTCATCCAATACGATTAAGGATGGATCACCATACATGGCACGTGCCAAGCCTAAGCGTTGTTTTTGGCCGCCAGAAAGACCAGCTCCGCCATCGCCCAAACGGGTATCGTAACCCTGTGGCAAATGCAAAATCATGTCATGCACACCAGCACGTTTGGCGGCCAAAATGACTTTCTCGGCATCGATTTCACCAAAACGGGCAATGTTTTCGCTCACCGTCCCGCCAAACAATTCGATGTCTTGAGGCAAATAACCGATATGTGGTCCGAGCTCATCTTTGTTCCATTGAAAGATATCCGCGCCATCCAAACGTACTTTACCTCCAGCAGCAAACCACACGCCGACCAACAAACGTGCCAGTGTCGATTTACCAGAACCACTGGGCCCAATCACGCCTAATACGTCACCCTGATC
>CAZMPS010000075.1:5918-7519 GCA_964568305.1 uncultured Burkholderiaceae bacterium | reverse complement strand
GGTTTCAACAAATATGCCGCCATCATAGGCGTCAACAAACGCGCCACTACTAACGATGCCAAGACCGCTAGTACTGCCGTCCAGCCAAATTGTTTAAAGAACAAACCTGGCACTCCGCCCATGAAGGCGGTTGGCAAAAATACCGCTACTAAAGCAAAGGTCGTGGCAATCACAGCCATACCGATTTCATCCGCAGCTTCCATTGCCGCTTGCATAGGCGTTTTTCCCATGCGCAAATGACGCTCGATGTTTTCAATTTCAACAATCGCATCATCCACCAATACGCCAACTACCAAAGCTAACGACAGCAAAGTCACGGTATTTAAGGTGTAACCAAAATAGGCTAGCCCAAGAAAAGTAGGAATCACCGACAAAGGCAAGGCAGCAGCAGATACCAAAGTAGCGCGCCAGTCGCGCAAAAACCACCAGACGACCAATATTGCCAACAACGCACCTTCATACAATAACTCCATAGAACCTTTAAAGTTTTCCTCTACTGGCTGGGCGTTGTCTATCACTTGCTGTAACACAACATTTGAGTGTTCGCGTTGCAATTCCTCAATGGCGGCACGCGCACCACGCGCCACATCGATTTCACTAGCACCTTTAGTACGAAACACCTCAAATCCCACCACCGGTTTACCATTTTGCGTTGCCAAGGCACGTGGTTCCGCCACACTATCTTGAATACGTGCGATTTGATCCAATCGCACGTGCGTACCGTCTGATAAAGGAATATCCAACAAAGCCAGTTCTGCCGCAGTTTTGACCGTCGCAATCGTGCGTACCGCTTGTTCAGCACCATTCACATCACCACGTCCACCTGGTGTTTCTTGCTGCACGAGGCGCAGGCGGCGCGAAACATCTAGCGCGGTAACATTGCGCGCTGCCATTTTGGCGGTATCCAACTCGACCAATACTTCGCGACTTACACCACCGACTCTCTTAACAGCTCCCACGCCAGGTACGCTCAACAAGCGCTTACTCACTGCATCATCAATAAACCAACTCAACTCCTGTGTATCCATCTTGGGAGTATGAGTATCTGGATTGTTAACAGATGCTGCTGTAAATGTTAAAACAACGCGCCCTGCCGTAGAAGCTTTGGTAACAGAAGGATCACGCACATCACTAGGCAAATCCGCTCGTACTCGTGCCACTGCATCACGCACATCATTGACGGCTTCTGAAATATTTTTTTCCAGGATAAACTCGACCGTGACTTGTACTTGGCCATCCAGCACTTTGGTGTAAATATTTTTAACACCTTGCAAAGTGGCAACAGAATCTTCCAACTTACGCGCCACTTCCGTTTCCAACTGCGCTGGTGCAGCACCAGATAAAGTCGCACTGACAGTTACGATAGGCAACTCAATATCAGGAAAATCCTGTACTGGACTAACACGATAAGACAACAAACCAGCCAACGTCAGCAGCACAAACAGCATGATTGCTGGGATAGGGTTTTTGATAGAAAGTGCGGAAAAATTCACCCTGATTCCTTCAATTGATATTGATATTGATATTGATTATGTGGCAAATCACACGTAAAAAATCGCACTATCTCTGTGCGATAATGCGTGATGAGCAACAAATACGTG
>CAZMPS010000075.1:0-5908 GCA_964568305.1 uncultured Burkholderiaceae bacterium | reverse complement strand
TGATTATGTAATGACGTGTTGATTGATAATTATTTGGATCGATGTGGGCAATTGGTTTTGACGCAATTTCCATACAATGCCAGCGCATGTTCCGCCAGTTTGAAACCACGATCTTCAGCAATTTTGTGCTGACGTTTTTCGATTTCCTCATCATAAAATTCTTCTACTCGGCTGCAATCTAGGCATACCAAGTGATCATGATGTGAACCTTCATTCAACTCAAAAATCGCTTTGCCAGTTTCAAAATGATTACGACTCAGTAAGCCCGCCTGTTCAAACTGCGTTAAAACACGATATACGGTAGCTAATCCGACGTCCATATTTTCAGCTAGTAGGATTTTGTATACGTCTTCTGCCGTCAAATGACGTACTTGGCTATTTTGAAAAATATCGAGAATCTTCAACCTGGGCAAGGTCGCTTTTAAACCGCTAGCTTTTAAATCCATAGGATGATGTTGAAAATGATGACTAGAATGATTGTTGTTGTGACTGCTTTGATCGCTTTCGCTTTGATTATTAGCAGAACTATTGTCTAAATGATCGTTTAAGCTATCGCCTGTGTTATTGCGTGGATTATTCGTCATGTTTACTGCTTAAAAAAGACTTAAAAAGGGCTTGAGAAAGACTCATTTACTTTATCATATAATGTTTTACTAACGGCTTTATTATTCTTCCCCTTCTTCAAATTCCTCACATTGACATCATTTATGCACCTGTTATTTTCTCACCTGCATCACAAGATAAATTTAAACATCTGGGTTTGCTTAATATTGATCGCTTGCTTGTCCGCTTGCACTACCACCATAAAATCTGTCAACAACAGCCCCACTGTCTCAGCAAATAACTCCTCTACTTCTAATCCTGATACCACGAGCAACGACAACAAAGACGTACAAGTTTCACATTTATCCAAATTGCCATGGATATTAAGATTTTTTTCAGTCCATCAAATCGATATTCAGCAAGGCAACTTCATTTCACAAGAAATGATGGCACAATTAAAAGAAGGTATGACACAAGATCAGGTACGCTTTGTACTTGGCACGCCTTTATTAAACGACTTATTCCACGCTGAACGTTGGGATTATCCATTCCGCTTACAAAAAGCCAATGGCGAGATCATTACTAGCCATGTCGTAGTGTTCTTTAAAGATAAAAAAGTCACACGCTTTGAAGGCGGTAATCTACCAACAGAAAAAGACTACATAGCACGCATCGCTACTCCTATACCAGCAGCCCAAAAATGACAAATCAAAATAAAAAAACTTTCTCCTTAAAAATCGCTATTGCGGGTGCCAGCGGACGCATGGGCCGTATGTTGATTGAATCCATCATCAACAGCGATGACACAATTCTGGCTGGTGCGCTGGACGTAGCCACATCGAGCAGTCTTGGCACAGATGCTACCGCTTTCACTGGTCAAAATAGTGGTGTTTTTATTACATCGAATCTGGCACAAGGTTTGGCACAAGCAGATTATTTAATCGACTTTACACGCCCAGAAGGCACGCTCTTGCATCTGCCATTTTGTGTTGAACACGGTATCAAAATGATCATCGGCACGACAGGATTCGATGCAGCAGGCAAGGCAGCGATTGCTGCAGCGGCTGAAAAAACCGCCATCGTATTTGCACCCAATATGAGCGTAGGCGTCAATGTCACCATGAAATTACTGGAATTGGCAGCAAAAAGCTTTGCCGAAGGCTATGACATTGAAATCATTGAGGCACACCACAGACACAAAGTCGATGCGCCATCGGGTACGGCGCTACAAATGGGCGAAGTCATCGCCAAGGCAATAGGACGCGATTTACAAGAACATGCGGTATATGCACGCGAAGGCGTGACCGGTGAACGTGATCCTTCTTCGATTGGATTTGCCACCATACGCGGTGGCGATATCGTTGGTGATCATACGGTCTTATTTGCTGGCATCGGTGAACGCATTGAAATTAGTCACAAATCCTCCAGCCGCATCACCTACGCTCAAGGTAGCTTGCGGGCGGCGCGCTTTCTAGCCAATAAAAGGCATGGTTTATATGACATGCAGGATGTGTTGGGATTACGTGCAACGACTTAATAATCCCGTCGTTCGCGCGGATTGGAGAATTAACGAAAAAACTTAAAACCATCGCCCCCAAGTGCTTTGGTCGGAGACCCAGTGACTTTAGCAGTAAACAACAAAAGACGCTGGATTCCCTCTTACCCCCGGGGGAACGACGGAAGTGTAGATTTGAATGAATATGAATAATTTCGCACATTATTGGTCACAAGGTGATGCAGTCAGCCATGCCGTTGCTTATGTCTTGTTGCTGATGTCTCTTGTGAGTTGGTATTACATTCTCTCCAAAGCATTCAGCGCTTGGCGCATGCGTAAAAGCGCCAATGCGTTGGACGCTTTTTGGCAAGCACCAACCTTGGACGATGCCATCGCACTCATCCAACAAGTCGATAGCGAAAATATTTATGTGCCACTAGCCAAGCAAGCATCCAAAGCTGCTAATTGGCCGGAACAGAATAGTGCTGCAACAAGTGCAGCATCATTAAACACAGCAATTGATCCTGGGGAGTTGATCACACGCACTTTGCGCCAGGAAATCAATCGAGTGTCTGCACGCTTGGAAAGCGGTTTGACATTATTAGCATCGGTCGGTTCAACTGCCCCATTTGTTGGTTTGTTAGGCACGGTATGGGGTATTTATCATGCGCTCATCACTATCTCAACAGCAGGTGCCATGCAAATCGATCAAATTGCTGGCCCGGTTGGTGAAGCGCTGATCATGACAGCTTTAGGTTTAACTGTAGCCATTCCAGCAGTACTCGCTTACAACACATATACACGAGTGAATCGCGTAACATTGGCCGAGTTAGACGGCTTTGCACACGATTTGCATGCTTATTTGACCACCGGTGCACGGATCAAAAAATAGGAAATAAGAAATAAACCATGACATTCGGCGGATTTAATGACAAACAAGAAGCGCGTCCAATGGCAGACATCAACGTGACGCCAATGGTGGATGTGATGCTAGTTTTGTTGGTGATTTTCATCATTAGCGCACCATTGCTGACACATGCCATTAAGCTGAATTTGCCCACTGCGCAATCCGCACCTGCTTTGCAAAAAGCCGAAACAATCACGCTTTCGATTAATGCACAAGGCAAGCTTTTTTGGAACGAACAAGCTGTCACACAAACTGAATTGGATAACAAATTTCTGAGCGCAGCACAAAGCAAACCCTTACCTGATTTACAGTTGCGGATAGACAAATCCACCCGCTATGAAGTCATCGCACAAATCATGGCAGCTGCGCAAAACAAGGGATTAACAAAATTTTCTTTCGTCACCGAATACAAACCATCAATGTAGTCTTAGTCACTCTGACTGGTAGCGACTAAGCGTTCAGGTGCCAGAATACCGAATTCTTTAACCTGAGCAGTTCCCAATAATCGACATTGGCCATCTTCATCGCTATACACACGAACGCGTCCCTCTTCATTCGGGACCACAATTCCCTCTTTCCCTGAAGACAAACGCTGTCCTTGCAAGAAGCGCAGCGTCAATAGTTGACTCAAACGCACGATAGGGAAAGACGAAAGCAAAGCATCCACCGGTGCCAGTAATTGCGTGCGCTCTGTTTCTGGCATGTTAGAAATTGTGTCAAGTGTGATAGCTTGTGACAAAGACAAATGACCAACTTGTGTACGACGTAATGATTGTAAATGCGCACCGCAGCCTAAAGCTTGGCCGATATCTTCTCCCAATACGCGGATATAAGTACCCTTGCTGCATCGCACACGCAAAGTCAGATATGGTGCTTGATAGTTTATTAATTCTAAATGATGAATGGTAACAAGGCGCCCTTCACGCTCCAAAATAATCCCTTCACGTGCATAGGCGTAATAAGGTTTACCATCGCGCTTCAATGCCGAATACATGGGAGGAATTTGTACAATTTCCCCACGAAATTGCGCTAAAACATGCTCTAGTTGTACTGGTGTAATCTGACCTACCGAACATTCTTTCAGCACATCACCTTCGGTATCCCCGGTGGTGGTGGTCACACCCAAATGTACAACCGTTTCATACGTCTTATCCGCATCCAACAAATCTTGGGAAAATTTGGTGGCATCACCAAAACACAAAGGCAAAAGCCCAGTAGCAAATGGATCCAGCGTGCCGGTATGACCGGCTTTTCGAGCTAGCAACAAGCGCTTAGCTTTGATTAACGCATCGTTGCTTGAAAAACCAACAGGCTTATCTAACAACAAAACGCCATGAAGCAGACTACGATTTTTTTTGGATGGGATATCGGTGTTCGTATTTGTCATAAAAAACGACAATCCAAATAAATCATTGCGATTATCTCTCTTCCGCATCCTTGGCTTGGACTGCGTTGGCTTGATCGATTAAATCCGACAACTGCATGCCACGTGCAATTGAGGTGTCATGCACAAAATGAAGTTGTGGCAAAGTATGAATGGTTAAACGACGACCTAATTGGTGACGAATAAAACCTGCAGCATTGTTTAGCCCTTGCAAGGTGTTTTTAATCGCCTCTTCGCTATCATTTAATGAGGTAAAAAATACTTTGGCATGCGCATAATCCGGCGTTACCTGGACTTCAGTAAACGTAATCATCCCTATACGTGGATCTTTCAATTCAAACCTGACAATTTCCGCCAAATCGCGCTGAATTTGATCAGCGACGCGTAAACCGCGTCCTGGAATATTTTTACTGTGTTTAACCATGATGTTACTTTTTGCGTGTTTAAATGCGAAGGGCACCCTCAAGGAGCGCCCCTACAAAATGTTAAGCGTTGTTAATTACAAGGTACGAGCGATTTCTTGAATTTCAAAGAGCTCTAACTGATCCCCTTCTTTGATGTCATTATAGTTTTTCAAAGACAAACCACACTCAAAGCCTGCTTTCACTTCTTTAACGTCATCCTTGAAACGTTTCAGGGTATCAATTTCACCCGTCCAAATGACCACGTTATTGCGCAACAAACGTACGGATGAAGTGCGTTTGATCATACCATCCAAGACAAAGCAACCTGCAATCGCCCCCACTTTGCTGATCATAATGACCTGACGAATCTCAACTAAGCCAAGTGCTTGTTCACGTTTTTCTGGCGCCAACATACCCGACATTGCGGCTTTTACATCATTGATTGCATCATAAATGATGTTGTAATAACGAATATCAATGCCATTCGCCTCAGCCAACTTGCGTGCCTGCGCATCAGCACGAGTGTTAAAACCGATGATCACAGCCTTGGATGCCACGGCAAGATTGACGTCCGACTCACTAATACCACCCACGCCAGCATGGACAACTTGTACACGGACTTCGCTGCCAGATAATTTTTGCAAAGAATGTACTAGCGCTTCTTGTGAACCTTGTACGTCCGTTTTAATAATCAGTGGCAAGTTTTTAATTTCCCCTTCTGCCAACTGATCAAACATATTTTCCAACTTAGAAGCTTGCTGCTTGGCTAATTTCACATCCCTAAATTTACCTTGTCGGAACAAGGCGATTTCGCGCGCTTTGCGTTCATCTGCCATCACCATAACTTCTTCACCAGCAACGGGCACCTCAACCAAACCTTGAATTTCAACCGGAATGGATGGACCAGCTTCCGTCACACTCTTGCCATTTTCATCCAGCATGGCACGTACACGTCCATACGATGATCCAGCAAGTACCACATCACCACGCTTCAAAGTACCTGATTGCACCAGAATAGTCGCCACTGGACCACGACCTTTATCCAGTCTTGCTTCGACCACCAAACCTCTTGCCAGAGCATCTTTCGGTGCTTTTAATTCCAACACTTCGGCTTGCAACAACACGTGTTCAAGTAAATCATCGATCCCCTCTCCAGTTTTTGCAGAGACTGGAAC
>CAZMPS010000074.1:0-7653 GCA_964568305.1 uncultured Burkholderiaceae bacterium | reverse complement strand
TATTATTACTATCACTATCAAGAAAAATGCCCATTAAATACTAGCTTAAAAATAATAAAAAATCATGCAATATAGTTATTCATTTTGAATGGATTGAGTTATGATTTTCAATAGGAGTTTTAGTAATCAGAATTCTAAAAAGGAGATTATGATGAAAAACAAGAATGTAAAAAAACGGCTCATTCAATCGACGTTTTTCATTATCACTCTACCGTTCTTATCAGCGTGTGGGGGTGGTGGTGAAAGTAGTAGCAGAACAGAAACTGCCAATCAAAATTCACCACAAACTTTTAGCCTGCTATCAGCAACTGATACATCTAATATATCTAATACTGCTAATACTACTAATAGCTCTGATAGTGCCAATATTGCAGATAATTCTGATAATTCCTCAATCTCCCCCCCTCTATCTTTTAAATTGATGATAGCAAATACCGCACCCGTGCCAATTGCTAATAAAAGCGGTTCAGCTCTGACATTCAGTACTAATGGCTTCATTGATCGAAGCAATCCATTTTTCAAAGCCATGGGCAATGGTCGCGCTTGCGCTAGTTGCCATCAAGAAAGCCAAGGTTGGAGTATTACACCGCAAGATTTACAAGCTAGGTTCAGTCAAACCAATGGCACAGATCCTATTTTTAAATTAGTCGATGGTGCGAACTCACCTAACGCACTGGATACGACTTTAGATCAAAGACGTCTTGCTTATACGATGTTGCTCAATAAAGGATTGATTCGTGTTGGCTTGCCTATTCCTAACAGTGCTGAATTCACCTTGATTCAAGTGAGTGATCCTTATGGGTTTGCCAGCGCAAAAGAGCTGTCATTATTCCGACGCCCATTACCGACGACTAATCTCAAATTCAATAGCACGGTTATGTGGGATGCGCGCGAAACGCTCACTGATGCCAAATCCAGCACATGCATTTTTCGTGCAAAACCAGCAACATGCTTTGCCACACTCAATGTTGATCTATTACATCAAGCCAATAATGCGGTGAGGGGGCACGCCGAGGCGACGCAGGATTTATCTATAGCCGACCAACAAGCTATCGTAGATTTTGAAAATAGTTTATTTACCGCACAAATTACAAGCAACGCTGCAGGCAGTTTGCTGCTTGATGGTGCTGGTGGTGGTCCAGTCGCCCTCTCCAACAACAATTTCTATTTTGGAATAAACGATATCGAAGCTGGTGATTATAAAACTGGTGTGGTGTTTAATCGCAATGTCATGAGCATGTACGGCAGTTGGTTAAACACCACCGTACCTGCGCGCAATTCGGTGGCATTATCTGCGCCTTCTGGTGCTCAATTAGCCAGACAACGTCCACCACCATCTATTCCAGTAGCACCAAGCTCAGCCAATAATGCCAAGGCCATGATTGCGCGCGGTGAAGCGTTGTTTAATACCAGGCCTTTTAATATTAGCAATGTGAGCGGTTTTAATGATGAGTTGAGAGTGTCGCTACAAAGAGGAACTTGTACCAGTTGTCACAATGCTCCCAACGTAGGGACGCATTCTGTTGCCAGATTGTTTAATACTGGGGTTTCAAACGCAGCAAGACGTACTCCCGATATGCCTTTGTATACGCTGAAAAATATTGCAACGGGTGAAGTCATTGAAACGACCGATCCTGGCAACGCGATGGTGACCGGAAAATGGAAAGATATCGGTCGTTTTAAAGTTCCCAATTTACGAGGAATGGGATTACGCGCCCCTTACTTTCATGATGGTTCAGCAAAAGATTTGGGAGAGGTGGTGAGATTTTATGATCGACGCTTCCGTATGGGGTTAACGCCGCAGGAAGTGGATGACTTAACGGCCTTTTTACAAGCGCTTTGATGATTTAACTTGATGTTAACTGCCCGTTTCAAACCTTGATGGAAACGGGCAGTTAAAGATAAAATTCGAGCATGGGAATAAACAAAATAACACGACAGCTTACCGTCTGGATTGCATTTTTTGCAATTTTTCTGGCTGGGCTGGCGCCGTCAATTTTCCAGACTGTAAGCGCAACTAGCAATTCCCCAATCTCCTTGATGGAGATTTGCTCGGCCGCTGGAACGAAGTTCATTAAAGTAACAAACGATTTTCCGTCCTCCCCATCTTCCCCCATCAAAAAGAATGTACATTCAGGGCATTGTGCATTTTGCTCTACTGATACAGCATCATTTGGATTGCTACCTGCGACGATTTTCATCTTTCCGCTAGTCAATGGAGCCAACCTATTTCCCTCTCTTTTTTACCAGTCCCCGCGTCCTCTCTTCATGTGGACGATGGCGCAATCGCGCGCACCTCCTTTCGCTTCCTGATTCTGACTGAGTGCCAGTAGCTTTGTGTTTATACAAAGCTCGGCTTGTTATTACACATTATTTCAATACAGGAAGTTGTCATGTCGACTAAACGTAAAATCTTCACCGCCCTTAGCATTATCACATTTACAACAATTGGTGTTCTTGCTTATTTTAATCATCACAAACTCACCTCCACATTCATTGTTTTGCCTAATGAATCAGTAAGAATGTTGTTAGTTCCTACTCATTCCACAGTTAAACAAATTTCCAATAAATAAGGTGGTGGATATGTATATCAGCAGCATCTGCCCTACTTTCTTTAGCTGGTCACCAATCAAGCAAGAAGAACCTTCAAATTTAGATATAAACATAGATATAGAAGCCCAATCAACAAAAGTGACGACAACGACTGATTCAAATTCAGATTCAGTTTCACAAAAACCAATGCCAAAAACAATGGATGCTGCAACTGAGGGTATTGCAACTGCAGCTTGTTGTGCCAAACAAGCTGGCGATGCTTTGGTCAATGCCGTTGATACGGGCATGAATGCCAGTGGACAAAAGGCAGAAATGCACGCGCATGGAATCAGTATCCCCAAAGACAGTGCGGAAATTGCAAGTGCCGTAGCTTCTGTAACCGTCGGTGTAGCCGGTGCTTTAGCATCCATCAATGTCGCTACTGCCTATAAAAAACAAATAGATCGTTTTGAAACGGCATTAAATGAACTGGCAGAATTAAAAAAAATACATGGCTCAGCTGTTGAAATCGATGCATTGGAAGAATTTATCCAGCAGGAACTAATAACCGCCAAATTTATGCAAAGAATTCCGGGGCAATCAGCAGCAGCGGCTTCTACTCTGATGGTTATTGGCCAATTTTTTGCTCCACTTTTATCCGCCAGTATTTATCTGACTACGGCTAATGCATGCTTGCACGTACAAAATACACTCGATCGTATTAACCAAACGACAAAGCGCTTAAGTGCCATGAAAGAAGGGGGTAATACTAAAAACGAAGAAGCTAGGCGTGCACAAAAAGAGCAACTTGAAGCGCAGCTCTTGGCGTTACGCAAAGATTTATTTACCCCACTTCTTTCAGAACCGCCGATGACTGGCGAAGAAGCTACGTTACATATAAAAAAAACAAATGAACGTATTGAGCAAACGCGAGCAATGATTAAAGAAAACGAGGAACAAACCAAAACCAACGAAGAGTCTAGTCGCATACAAACAGAACACTTCGAAATTGAACTCTCCCTACTGCGTAAAAATCTGGCGAGTTGGATGTTGTTTGCTGGAGGGGCTGCCTCTTTGGGGACAATGACGGTCGGAATGATAGAGCAATTTCCCAGCATAACTCAGCTTGTACTGACCGTTGCCGGTACGGTGGCTTTACCATCAGCATTAGTAGGTGCTTTGAAATACAACACCCCGCTCTACAGCAATCCTTATACGCCTGGCGTCACGAAAGCCGTTACTGTCAATATACATAGTGAATTGCAATCAGCACAAAGAGCACATGAAACAGCTATGCAGTTACAAGCGGAACAACTGGAAGAGCAAAAACAGAGAGTTTTGCAACCACATGTACTTAATTTCCCCAATGAAAACACAGTTAAAGCAGAGTTGGTAAAAGCCGAGCAAAGAAGAACACTTGCGAATGACTATCATGCAAAAACTTTTGCAGATATGGATGCTTGTTCACGCTGGAGGTTTTATATGAACGATGTCGCCTGTGATGGCGCATCATTGATAACTTTTGGATTGGTGCAAGATCGAGTATCTAACGTAAAAAGGCAACTCAAAGAATGGGTAACAACAAAATTCAACAACAAACAAGAACAACGATTGGAAGCACTACGCACCCTACAAAAAATAGAAACTGGTCGTGATGATTTTCCCCAACAAAACGACGCATCGGATTCTTTACGCGCATTATTAAATTTGCTACATGGTGCCGATTCTGTTGCGGGATCTGGGCAAGTCGCCGATGGAGTGGGTAAATTACTAGCCAGAAAGATTTTGACCGTCGCTGATGGAAAAGTAAAAATCCATGCGGATTATCAAGATTTGTTTGTATGTGGCACAGCTAATCAAAATGACATCTTGGAAGACTTACAATTTTTGTTGTATTGTCCACCTTGTTGTAGTGGTGGTTATCAAGCTGCGACGCTCCTAGAAACATTGCGTGACTACTACTGCAGCTCCGCCTCTACTTCTTCTATTGACGAAGCGAAGAAAAGCCGATTTCAAAAGTTAATAGAAGAATCGACAGATCAATATCTGGCATTTGCTTTAAGTTATCAAGGGCAAGAAGAGATAGCACGTTATTCACGCTATCTTGCGGCTTTTCAAGTGGTGAATCGTGATAAGCAAGCAGTAGAGATATTGCCAGATCCTGCAACTTTTCAAGTAGTGACTCATGACAAGCAACTAGTAGAGATATCGCTCTAACGTAAGAGAAACTGTTCTGAGATCGTCCACACTATTTTTTTGTTGACTCAGTGAAACACATCGTTAAGGAAATGCCGATTTATTCAGATTTTTCACCAATTACAATCAGTAAGCTTTTGATTTTGTAAGTTTTTGATTTTTAAGGGTGTGAAATTCCAGAAAATGAATAAATCAGTGTTTCCTTAATTCAATGATTTTCACTGACTTGGTTAATCGTATATTTGGGAATTTCCACTACCAAATCCTGATCATGGACAATGGCCTGACATGATAAGCGCGAATCTGCTTCCAACCCCCAAGCTTTATCCAACAAATCTTCTTCGGTTTCTTCTGCCGGATCGAGTGATGCAAAACCTTCCCGTATCAACACATGGCAAGTCGTGCAGGCACAGGATTTTTCGCAAGCATGTTCAATCTCAATATCGTGATCAAGCAAAATATCGCACAGCGATTTACCAGCTGGCGCATCAATGACGGCCCCTTCTGGGCATAAAACAGCATGGGGTAAGACAACAATTTGAGGCACTCAATTCACCTTTTTAATTTCAAACAATTTCTTCTAGTTTTTTGCCAGCCAATGCCGAACGAACGCTTTGATCCATGCGACGAGCGGCAAATTCTTCTGTACCACTAGCTAATGCATCGACAGCCAGTTTAATGGCATCGACGTTTTCATCTTTTAATGAGACTTGCACTGCCTGCAACAAGCCATTCACCACACTGCGCTCATCGTTTGACAACAAGTAGCCATCGGCCTCCAAAGCCGACTGAGTCGCTAATATGATCCGTTCTGCATCCACTTGCTGTTCTCTTAATGCACGCGATTTCATGTCCGCTTCGGCAGAAGTAAAAGAATCTTGCAGCATGTTGGCAACTTCATCATCGCTTAAACCGTACGAAGGTTTCACCACAATCGATGCCTCAACGCCAGAACGCTGCTCGCGTGCTGAAATGGACAATAAGCCATCCGCATCGACCTGATACGTAATTCGAATCCGTGCAGCACCAGCTGCCATGGGAGGAATATTGCGCAATTCGAATTTGGCTAGCGAACGGCAATCCGTCACCAATTCACGCTCGCCTTGTAAAACATGAATAGACAAGCTAGTTTGACCATCTTTAAAAGTAGTAAATTCCTGCGCCCTGGCACAAGGAATGGTGGTATTGCGTGGAATAATTTTCTCTACCAAACCACCCATGGTTTCCACGCCTAATGAAAGTGGAATCACGTCCAACAACAACCAATCATCGCCAGCAGCACGATTGCCCGCCAACAAATTCGCTTGCATCGCAGCACCCAACGCGACGACTTTATCGGGATCGATATTGGCGTAAGGTGTTTTATGGAAAAAATCCCCAACTGCACGCCGTATATGTGGCATACGCGTAGCACCACCGACTAAAACAATACCATCGACATCATCCACGTCCAACTGCGCATCACGTAATGCCTTCTTTACCGCCAACATCGTTTTGCTCACCAAATTTTGGGTGATTTCGGCAAATTTTGCGGCACTTAAAGTCACATGCACTTCTTCACCTGAACGCAAAACCGCATCAATCGATGCCTCTGCATGCATGGACAGCACTTCTTTGGCATCACGGGATTTCACCATCAGAGTCCGCGTATCTTCATCCGACAATGGTGCTAATGCTGCTTGCTCGATGATCCAGCAAAAAAGCCGGTGATCGAAATCATCACCACCTAACGCAGAATCGCCGCCAGTCGACAGTACTTCAAACACGCCTTTACTTAATTTCAAAATGGAAATATCAAACGTGCCACCGCCTAAATCATAGACCGCATAAATCCCTTCTTGTCCCTGAGCATGATCCAATCCGTAGGCAATCGCGGCAGCGGTTGGTTCGCTTAACAGACGCAACACATTCAAACCAGCCAGCTGCGCCGCATCTCTAGTGGCTTGTCGTTGCGCATCGTCAAAATAAGCAGGTACCGTGATGACGGCACCGACTAACTCATCGCCCAAGCTATCTTCTGCACGTTGACGTAACGTAGCCAGAATTTCAGCTGAAACTTGCACTGGGCTTTTTGTTCCAGCCACTGTTTTCAACTGCACCATACCATCAGCATCTGAAAAATCGTAAGGTAGATTTTCTACATAAGCGATGTCTTTTAAACCGCGTCCCATCAAGCGTTTGACAGAAACAATGGTGTTTTTAGGATCCGTCGTTTGGGCCAGCTGCGCTTTGTAACCAATATGCACGTGGCCATTGGACAAATAACGCACGATGGATGGCAACAATGGCCGACCTTCTTCGTCATTTAGCACTTCAGCGATGCTGCTACGTACAGTGGCAACCAAGGAGTTGGTAGTCCCCAAATCAATACCAATCGCCAGCCTGCGCTGATGCGGGACGGTGGACATACCAGGCTCGGAAATTTGCAAAAGTGCCATTTTAATTTTTGTTAATTTGTTCGTTATTTGTAGCTATTGAGTTATTGCTACCCATTCATTTTTTCTAAAGCCAGCATCACTTCCACCTCCAACTTTTCCAAAAACATCCACTGCCTGACTTCATGCGCAGCTTGGATAAAATGATTGGCATCAAAACACGCACTGACTTGGGTTATTTGTTTTTTACGACTGGCGCTAAGCATACTATCCAGCGCCTCTAGCGCAGCAGTATCTTTACTCGCCTGCGCTTTTTCCAGCATTTCGCGCCACTCCATTTGCTGCATCAAAAAAGCCACGGGCATGGCGGTGTTGGATTCTGTTTCCAGCGCAACTCCCTGTAATTCACACAAATAAGCGGCGCGTTTTAAAGGATTTTTCAGCGTTTGATACGCCTCATTGGCGCGGCTGGCCCACTGCATGGCAAGGCGCTTTTCAACGGGATTGGCAAGTGTGAACTTATCTGGATGAACCTGATTTTGTACTTCCT
>CAZMPS010000073.1:2316-7748 GCA_964568305.1 uncultured Burkholderiaceae bacterium | reverse complement strand
GTTTCGGCGGAAGTCGCAATCTCACGAATCGGGGTTTGGGTCAAAAACCAAGCTGGTGACAGACCAAAATTCACCGTTGCATCCGGAATATGTATACTCAACGCTGCAAACAGCTCATCCGCCAACAAGGCGATATTCGCCTTGTTAGCACTCACACCTAAACCCGTTGAAAAATCCCCATCAATATTCAAATCAAGGTGCTTATAACCATCATTCAACATTTGATTGATGACGTTATCAATAAATGTTCGTCTCACCCCTTCAGAAGATGCAATGGTGAGAAGTGGTACTGAATCTCCACTGTCTATCGACAACACCGGCGTGGCACCCGCATTCAGACTAGCAGTGCGACGTTGCGCCAACGTGTTCAACCTGTCAGCTTCATTGCAAGACGTTTCCGTCAAACCACAGGAGTGTAATGAGCCATCGTTTCTGAGATACACAAAATCCTTCGAAACTTCATAGTCTTTTACAGCACCACCCGAATTGACACGATGAAACGAAGTTTTATCGTAAGGCATGTCCAAAGAAGCTGAGGCTGTATTGTTTGTAACAACGCTGTTTCTATTAAATGAATACGCCTTCGTTGCATTGGATAGCGCTGTACCTACTGCGAATGTTCCTAGTAAAAAATTCATAAAAATCCCGATAGCTTATTTTCAAGCAAACTACTCATAGTCGAAAATAAAAGTTAATAATAAGTCATACAAACGAGTGATTATAAAAAAAACAATTAAAAATATCAATTAATCAATCAACCAATTATGACAACCAATAGAAATTAGGATAAAAGAACTGAACCATAACATGCACCTGAACTTGAACCTAACCCGCAAGCCTTTTTCAATCACGTATTAAAAACGGTAGAATGCCCGTTTGTCATCCTCGATTGCTTTAGTCGGAGATTCAGTGCCACCCTTCGTACGAAGCACGCCAATCAACATGCTGTCCGAATTCGACCTCATCACCCGCTACTTCACCCGCCCCACACACGCCAGCAAACAAGTGGCACTGGGAATAGGCGACGACTGTGCCTTATTACGCCCATCAGCGGGGATGCAAATGGCGCTCTCTTCCGACATGCTGGTGGAAGGAAGGCACTTCTTCCCCGATACCGATCCCTACCAACTCGCGCACAAATGCCTGGCGGTCAACTTATCTGATTTAGCCGCGATGGGAGCCAAACCCATCGGATTTACGCTGGCGCTTTCTTTACCACAAGCATCACCAACATGGCTGGAGGAATTTTCTGCCGGCTTGTTTGCGCTAGCCGATACTCATGATTGCACCTTGATAGGTGGTGACACGACCAAAGGGCCGTTGACGATTTGCATCACTATTTTTGGTGAAATCCCTACCGGTCAAGCCTTGCTGCGTAGCGCTGCGCAAGTGGGCGACGATATCTGGGTATCCGGTACACTAGGCGATGCAAAACTGGCGCTGGCGGTTTATCAAAACGAATTAACCCTAGATAACGCAACACTTGTCAGTGCAGCCACACGCTTGCACACACCCACACCACGCGTGACGCTGGGCTTGGCTTTGCGCGGACTAGCCCGAGCAGCGATAGATATTTCTGATGGTTTAGTGGGTGACCTGGGACATATTCTACAAGCGTCCAAAGTGGGTGCCACTCTGGATGTGGATGCCCTACCCTTTGGCACCAACCTGGCACAACAACCGCCAGCATTGCGCTATCAATACGCGTTGACAGGCGGGGATGATTACGAATTATGCTTCACTGCACCTGCCACACAACGTGATGCCGTGCTAGCAGCAGCGCACAATGCCGCTACGCCTGTCACCCGCATTGGTGTGATTGAAGCGGTGCCAAGTCTACGCCTAATCAATACACACGGCCCTATCGTCATGCCAGGTAATTCTTTCGATCATTTTCTTTCTACATAACGTCATGAATACGCCACCCAAACTATCAACGATCCGTCCAAATTCGCATTTCATGTGGTCGCACTATTCCCACGTCATCGCCCAAGGCTTTGGTAGCGGTTTATCACCCATCATGCCCGGCACCACTGGCACCTTGTTTGCCTGGTGCTCGTATGTCGTGCTGACAGAGCGCTGGTCAGCAGTATTTACCCCTACGCTGTGGGCCATGATCATCGTGATCGGTTTTTTCATCGGCATTTGGGCATGTGAGAAAACAGGAAGAGACCTGGGCGCACCCGACCACGGCAGCATGGTGTGGGATGAAATCATCGCATTTTGGTTGGTGCTGCTGTTTGTGATGCCGGCCGGATGGAAAATGCAATGCTGGGCATTTATCCTGTTTCGCTTTTTTGACATGGTGAAACCACCACCAATTCGCTATTTCGATCGCTACATCAAAGGCGGCTTAGGCGTCATGTGGGATGACGTGGTGGCAGCGTTTTATACTTTGCTGGTACTGAGTTTTTATTTTTCTTTTAACAAATAAAATTTAAACAAGCTTCAAACAAAATGGCGTCGATGGTAGAGTAATACCTACAAGCAACATCAATCAGCAATACATCAGCAATACATCAGCAATACAAATAAGTAGTACAAACAACACCCCCTCATTAATTAAAGCAAAAACACAGCATAAGGAGCACATCGTGACGAATAACCTGATTGATTTGGCGACACAAATCGGCGCTGCATTGAAAGCCAAAGGATTACTGCTAACGACTGCCGAATCTTGCACTGGTGGTGGCGTTGCGCAGGCAATTACAGAAATCGCAGGATCGACGGAATGGTTTGATTGCGGCTATGTCGTGTATTCCAATGCATCCAAAACCGAAATGCTGGATGTCCCCGCTGCTTTGATCGCCCAACTCGGGGCGGTCAGCGAAGAAGTCGCCGCAGCCATGGCAGAAGGCGCTCTCGCCAACAGCAATGCGCATGTTGCTGTCTCCACGACCGGTATTTCAGGCCCAACCGGCGCCGTACCAGGCAAACCTGTCGGCACCGTATGTTTTGCCTGGACCACGGGACACACAATGCATACAGAAAGGAAAATCTTTGCAGGCAATCGTCAAGAAGTACGCGAGCAAACAGTTATACATGCACTGCAGGGGTTGTTGCGTACTATCAACGACATTTAAATATCCCTCATTCCTGCGGGTTTTGGCGGGAACCTAGTGTCTTTCGTCGTTGACTGCTAAAAGCCACTTGGTCCCCGACTAAAGCACTCGGGGACGACGGTTTTAGGTCCTGATTAGCATCCGTTCAAATCCTGATTTTCTAACTCGCAATCTGCCATTGATATTCATAGCTTCTAAATGCTTCTTCTAGCGTAGCGAGCAATGTCTGTTCGTCCCATGGCTTACGCAGAGATTGATACACCGCCCCACGCTTCAGAGCATCACCTACCCCTACATTGGCATTGGCCTCATCGATCAACAAAATACGCACCACGGCTGGGTGCATGTGTTTGATTTTGCGGAAGAATTCGATGCCGGTCATATTGGGCATTGACTGGTCGCACAACACCACGCCGATTTCATTGGTAGCTAATAAATTGAAGGCTTCCATCGCATTATGTGCAGTCAGTATGTTGTAACCCTTGGACTGCAACATATGCTCTAAGGCAATCAACACCTGTGGCTCGTCATCCACCAACAACAAGGAACGCATGGCATGGCGACGGCCCAATTTGTTAGCTGGTACTACACGATCTTCCATTAATAAATTCGTACATTCGTTAGCTGGTAATGGCTTGCTGAAATAGTATCCCTGCATTTCATTGCAACCATGATCCACAAGCAAAGCTAACTGCCCTTCGCTTTCCACCCCTTCGGCAATCACTTCCAAATGCAGGCTATGGGCCATGGAAATCACAGCATCCGAGACGGCCAAATCTTCATCGTTCGAAACAATATCACGCACAAAGCTCAGATCCAGCTTGATTTTATCTACGGGGAAACGTTTCAAATACCCTAAATTCGAATAACCGGTACCAAAATTATCAATCGACAATCTAATTCCCAGGCTCTTTAATTCATGCATGACGCGCATAGTGGCTTCGGGATCTTGCATAGAAAATGATTCGGTGATTTCTAGCTCAAAATAAGCCGGATCTATTTGCGTTTCATGTAACACCTTGGCTACCGCACTAGAAAATCCCTGCTGTAGAAACTGCACAACAGAAACATTCACCGCCACAGGAAGATTGGCAACACCTGTCCTTTTCCACTCAATTTGTTGCAGACAAGCGGTACGCATCACCCAATCACCAATCAAATGCATGATGCCCAATTCTTCCGCCAAAGGGATAAAACGCAAAGGTGCAACGGCTCCCAATTCTGTTTGATTCCAACGCAACAAAACTTCCAAACCGGATATTTTTCCTTTTTTCAACTCAATGCGAGGTTGGTAATGCAAGGAAAATTCATTCTGCGCCAAAGCAGATTGCAACCCCAATTCCAACGCAGCGCGTTCGTTGACGCGACTAGGTAAAGCAGCCGTATAAAACTGAAAATTCTCACGCCCCCTTTCTTTGGCTCGATACATTGCCGTATCTGCATTTTTCAGCAAAGTGTCAGCATCCGCCCCATTTTGGGGATACACAGCAAAACCGATACTGCTGGTGATAGAGTATTCACGCCCATTTAAAAAAATTGGTTGACTGATGCCAGCAAAAACCTGTCGCATAGTGTAGTGACTAATCTCTTCGCCAGCACGATAATGCAGAATCAATGCGAATTCATCAGCACCCAAACGCGCCACCGTATCCGCCTTACGCACGCACAAACGCAAGCGTTCAGCCATTACCAACAACAATTGGTCACCTACTTCTCGGCCAAAACTATCATTGAATGATTTAAATTTATTCAAATTCAGGAACGCCACCACCACAATTCGTTGATGACGTTGCGCGTAGAGCAATGCTTGATGCAAACGATCAACAAATAAACTGCGATTCGGCAAGCCAGTCAAAATATCGTGGTTGGCTTGATATTCCAGCTGAATCGCCTTGCCTTCCAAATTGGCTTGGAAATTCATCAGCGATTCCGCCATTTGATTCATTTCATGGCCTAGCGTATCAATTTCATATTCCCCTATCGCTGCCACTCTGGCATTGAAATCACCAGCGGTAATACGCTTGGCAAATGCGATGATTTGCGTGATGGAACTGGTGATACGCCATGAAATCAGCACCGCAATAAAAATAGCCAAGAGCAAGGCCACTATCACCGTCAACAAGATCGACCACTGGGCAACTTCCAAGGCATGTTGCGCTTTGTTTAATCGCGCCGATGTTTGAACATGCAACTCTTCCAACAACGGTTCGATACTCAAAGCAACGGCCACATAATCATCTTTGGCCATGATGGCCGCATCAGCCGCTTGGGTATAACGTAAAAAGTCCTGGGAATATTCCGTCAACAAAGTACTAATACGTTGTTTCTTTAACGTAGGCAAATGGCTTTTTCCTATATTAGCGCGCAACG
>CAZMPS010000073.1:0-2306 GCA_964568305.1 uncultured Burkholderiaceae bacterium | reverse complement strand
TTTTCATGCTATCCAAAAATTTTCTTAGATAAGCATCATGTCCCAAGCGAATATAGTCTTTTTCATACCGACGCAAAGCTTGCAACTCAAACATCATCGCCTGGTATTCTGAATTGCCACCATCCTTGGAGTTTTTGGCATCTTTACCATCTTGATAATCTGGGTCGTTACTACCATCCTCCGCCTTGATTAAGGCTTCAATTTCATGTGTTTTGAGACGAAATCGATCCTGCCAACCGATATCAAAGTAACCCAAATGCTGGTACAAATCGGTTAAAGCCACAAACTTTTTTTCGTATTCTTGAATTTTTTGTAGAATCTGACTGGCTTTTTCAACCACACCCGCATCGCTCGACAACGAGCGTATTTTCTCAACTTGACTGCTTAAATCAGCCAAATGCGTATGCATCAAAGGGAGATAACGTGTCTTGGCTTTAGCTAAACCAATATCGCTGATTTCCTGTAAAAACTCGCGCTCTACGCTCCGCGCTTTCAACAAAGTTTGCAAACCACGCAAACCTAATTCCGTTACCTGGCCTTCCACAGTATCTGGTTTGCTAGCTTCTGAAACCAGGTATTGTTGACTGACGACAAACACCACACCCACCACTAGCATCAAAGTAAGAACAGACACAAATCCCAAAATAAGCTGTGCCTTGACGCTACACACACGGCGCCATAATGAAATTTTTCCTAAAAAATGCTCTATTGCCAACTTATGCTCCAAATACCGAATACATTTTTCATAAGAGATGAACCTCTTTTGTAAGGGACAGAATGATACACGTCAACGGTATATTTTGTTATTGTGACTACAGCTACTAAAATTGAGGATAAGACTTGTTTTCTGACGATTTATATTGCTCAACAAATCAAAGTCCAATCATTTACCACCAGAAATGATTATATAAAACACAATAATACAATACCGTACCTATCATATGACCACATTACCCCCATGCCCCCAATGCAAATCAACTTACACCTATGAGGATCAAGACCTTCTAATATGTCCAGAATGTGCTCATGAATGGCCAAAAAATGCCACTAGTACGACAGAAAATGGCGAAGATGAAGGTTTAATTATCCGAGATGCAAACGGCACAGTGCTCAAAGACGGCGATACCGTCACACTAATCAAAGACCTCAAGCTAAAAAATTCATCGGAGGTGATAAAGGTCGGCACCAAAGTCAAAAATATCCGTTTGGTCGATAGCGACCACAATATCGATTGCAAAGTACCGGGTATCGGTCAAATGGGATTGAAATCGGAGTTTGTGAAGAAAATTGTGGAATGAGAGATATGCAAGATTGAAGGTCAGCTTCTGATCGAAAACAACATTTCAATCCTTGCTCATTGCAGACAATAGAGCAAGTTAAGCTCTAAAAACAAAAAAACCACGGTATCACAAGGAGTATCGTAGGTTTTTATATTTTTAGCGGACGATGTAAAATCATCCGCACAACATCTGCCAGAGTTTACGCCAAATATTGGATATATTGCCGCGAATTAACTTAATTTTTATCTTATATAACAATAAGTTATAAAATATTTTTCCTCATAATACTTTTCGCCAAGAGTAATAATTAATACCGCCATACCCATGTATACCACCCCCTACTCCATGAGCCCACTATTGCCCCGGCAAGATTCGTCCGCCATGAAAGCATTGCTCGACAAGGCTTCCTCCTTGATTCTGCAAGCGTACCGGCAGCAGTGTCCCGCTGGAGCTTCCAGCACATTGCGCGAAGCACTGCGCCCGATGAATTCGTATTACACGAACAAGATCGAAGGCCAGCACACCAGCCCGTTACTGATCGAAAGCGCCATGCGTAAGGATTTCTCCCAACGCCCGGACGAAGCGCAGAAGCAGCGCGCCGCCATGGCGTGCATCCTGGCGGAAGCATGGGCGGAAGAAAACATCAGCTCGCCCGGTGAATTGGCGCAAGGCGGAGGGTTTTATCGGCAAGACTTCATCTGTGATTTGCACCGGGCCATGTACCAGCATCTTCCCGTTGAAGACAGGACTGCGCACGGCGTTAAAGCTGACAACTCAGCATGGAGTGAAATTATCGAACCGGGTAAGCTACGCACCCATGACGTGCAGGTCGGGCTGCACATTCCGCCCAGCAAGGATGTGTTGAACAACTTCTTGCATGCTTTCTGGGATGGCTACCGTTTTGAACTGAAGGGCGAACGTGCCGTCATTGCTATTCTGGCCGCACACCATCGGCTGGCGTGGATTCACCCGTTTGGCGATGGTAACGGGCGCACGATTCGGCTACATACCCATGCGGGCTTACAT
>CAZMPS010000072.1:5234-7758 GCA_964568305.1 uncultured Burkholderiaceae bacterium | reverse complement strand
AGCTTGATTTGGATACAGTAGCACCGTCTCTGGCTGGCCCAAAACGACCACAAGACCGGATTGAGTTGGGCACAGTGAAATCACATTTCATTGAATTACTCGGCAAACCTAGCACCGAAAATGGTTTTAATAAAAAAGAACAGGATATTGGTGCCGTCTATCCAAGCGCCGATGGTGTCAAGATCAAAAATGGCGACATCCTGATTGCTGCCATCACATCCTGCACCAACACTTCCAATCCCAGTGTCATGCTGGCAGCTGGCTTGCTGGCAAAAAAAGCTGTCGAAGCCGGTCTTAAGGTAGCACCGCACATCAAAACCTCACTCGCTCCAGGCTCGCGTGTCGTAACTGAATATTTGGCAGCAGCTGGTTTGCTTCCTTACCTGGAACAACTCGGCTTTGGCGTCACCGCCTATGGTTGTACAACTTGTATCGGTAATGCTGGCGATTTAACGCCAGAAATCAATCAAACAATCGTGCAAAACGATATTGTGGCATCGGCTGTCTTGTCAGGTAATCGTAACTTTGAAGCACGTATTCATCCCAATATTCGTTCAAACTTCCTCGCATCACCTCCGTTGGTCGTTGCCTACGCGATTGCAGGTAGCATCATGCGTGACTTGATGACAGAACCAGTGGGGCAAGGTACGGATCAACATGGCGTCACTCGCGATGTATTCCTACGAGACATTTGGCCTAGCAGCACAGAAATCGCTGAATTGATGCAATTTGCCCTGAATGCTGAAACCTTTAAACAAAACTACGCTGATGTGAAAAGCAATCCCGGTAAATTATGGGAAAACGTGAGCAGCGTAGCCGGTCAAGTCTACAACTGGCCGGATTCCACCTACATCGCGGAACCACCTTTCTTCGACAATTTCACGATGCAACCCGAAGCAGTTGCCAACGGCATACAAGGTGCGCGCGCTTTAGGTGTGTTTGGTGACTCCATCACGACGGATCATATTTCTCCCGCAGGTGCAATCAAGGAATCCAGCCCAGCTGGCTTATGGCTGACCAAGCATGGCGTATCAAAAACCGACTTTAATTCATACGGTTCACGTCGCGGCAATCATGAAATCATGATGCGTGGCACCTTCGCCAATGTACGCATTAAAAATCGCATGATTCCACCAGCAGCCGATGGCTCCAGCGTCGAAGGTGGCATCACCATTCACCAGCCATCCGGTGAAGTCATGCCCATCTACGACGCTGCCATGCGTTACATCCAGGATGGCACGCCTACGATGATTTTTGCTGGCGAAGAATACGGCACTGGCTCATCACGCGATTGGGCGGCTAAGGGAACGTATTTATTGGGTGTAAAGGCTGTCATTACACGCTCATTTGAACGCATCCATCGCTCTAATCTGATCGGCATGGGCGTCTTGCCACTACAATTTCTTGGTGAAGACAGTGTGCAAACCCTGAGCATCAAAGGGGATGAAATATTCGACTTGAAAGGCATAGAAGGCGAAATCAAACCACAACAGGAAGTAACACTAGTTATTCATCGTCGAGATGGTAAGAAGGACGAAGTGCAAGTCTTGTTACGGATTGATACACCTATTGAAGTCGATTATTACAAACACGGTGGCATTCTGCCTTTTGTTTTGCGTCAGTTGTTAGCGGCATAAATCGATAGTAAGCTGTATAAAACCGCACTACTTCCCATACACAATGAAACGTCGTTCCCTCCTAAAAATGTGGGAACGACGATAATCTTTCTTTGATCACGTTTTAAAGACCAACATGCATCGTCCATCCAAAAATTCTTCCAAAAAAATATCTTCGGATAGCCAACGCCTGATCGCTTTTGCACAAGCCATCGTACAAGCTTCCAGCAGGATGGAAGAGCGCACCTGGGAACAAGGTTTGGATAAATTACTGCAAAAATTGCTCAAAAATGGGCATCAAGATGCGATAGACGCTGCGCTAGGCTATCTTTTTCAAGAAGAATTCACTGCTTACGAGGTTTTAATCACATCACTAGAAGCAACCAGCACCTCTTGCAGCATCATGCGAGAAGAAAATGGGGAAAAAGTGGAATACAAAGCGCTACTCATCGCTATTCCCATTCTGGCCTGGACCAGGTTCTCGATCGCATCAGGACCTCTTTCGGCAGATACGGTGACGGTACTAGGTAACGATTTATCTGAGCACCTATTGGCGCCTCACACCCAACTTGCTATCGCACCCACTTTGTTTGCCATTGATCAATTGCCACGCACTCCAGCCGAGGTATTCGTTTTTACGCAACGTTTGGCGCAAACGGCACTAAACAATGTGCCATTCAAGATGCCTGCACAAACAACGGAAACAGCCCCTTTTTTAGCGGATATTCGTTA
The DNA here is from genome assembly GCA_964568305.1 of uncultured Burkholderiaceae bacterium. GTDB lineage: Bacteria > Pseudomonadota > Gammaproteobacteria > Burkholderiales > Burkholderiaceae_D > JAGKXB01. The sequence continues at coordinate 5,410 of CAZMPS010000072.1, read as the reverse complement.
TGTAGTTGCCATCGTCACTGCGCCTGCTCAAGCCCCCTTGTTTCGCTGGCAAACTAATACCAATTTGCTGCATTTGAACAAAGATCGTTCTGCCGCTCTGCAACAATGGCGGACACAAGTGACACCACATATCGCAGGCATTTTGCCCGGTTGCGGTCTTGAATTGCTACTACCCG
>CAZMPS010000072.1:2317-5224 GCA_964568305.1 uncultured Burkholderiaceae bacterium | reverse complement strand
TCGCGAGGCTGACAAGCAAATTCGCCCGCTTTCTATTCATGCTGCCGTTAATTATTTAACACAAGCCTTGCAAGTCGACCCATCCAAACTCCGTGCAATCATCGGCGGTTTCGGTGAAGAAAACTCAGAAGGTCAAATCGACGAATACCGCATCAGTTTTACACCTCACAACAATCCTGATGTCGTGTACGGAATAGTCTGGCCGCTTTATGAATTAGAAAGTGGAGACAGTGACAGCAATGACATGAGCATCGTGAATGACATCGACGACATGAGTGAGAATAAGGATGTGGCACAAAACTGGGGACAAATGGGCATAACTCCATCAGTGATGGGTCACAATAAAACACCGCTACAAGAAATTCTCGCTTTACTGCGCAAAACAGGCATCACTCACATCGTGCATCACAATGAACGCTTTTTCACCGAATATTGCGATGACTGTGGTGTGCCTTTGTTCCTGGATGAAGAAGCAGAACTGGTTCATGCCGAAATGCCAGAAGAGTCCTATCCTGGCAATGAACATTTTCATTGACGACTCAGGATTTGGTTTTCGTGGACGAAACGACCAAATCAAACAAAGCAAATAATTCTTTTTCCAAAGCGCGGGTAAATTCCTTCACATCACACAAAGAGGATGCCCGCATAAGAGACCTCAAATCACGACGCAAGGTTTGCAGATATGCCACATCGTTCGCCAGCTTGACTGCAATCCGTACATAATCATCCTCATCACGCGCCGCCAGCTCAGGCAAACCAATCGCAGATAAAAATGCCAATGTCTGCCGACTCACCACCCGGCTTTGTGGCCACGTCACTACCGGCACACCCATCCACAGCGCCTCGCAACTAGTCAGACCACCAGTAAAAGGAAACGAGTCGAGTGCGATATCAACATCAGCATATTCCTTCAATACCTGACCATGGAATGATGCACCGCGCAAGATAATCCGTTCACCATCAATTCCAGCTGCCACAAAAAAATCCCGCAAAGATTGCGAAAACACCGCATCCTGCAAAGTACGCCACTTCACAATTAAACGAGAATTCGGCACCGCCGCCAATATCCGTGCCCACATTGCATATACACCGACATGCAATTTGGCCGTGTTATTAAAGGAACCAAAAGTAATATACCCACGCTGTAAACAAGGCAGCGGCGCCACTGCAACAGGTGCAAACGGCACAGGCGTATAGCAAAAACGCCCGCTAGGCAGCCGACTAATCGGCTCCACAAATTGCGCCTCCGTTCCTGCTGGCGCATGCCATTGATCCAACAACACCGCATCCATCACCGACAAACCCGTGCTGGCAAAATACCCCAGCCAACTCACCTGCACCGGTGCTGGCCGATGAGCAAACACGCTTAAACGCGAACCTGCGGTATGGCCAGACAAATCAACCAGCACATCAATCTGATCTTGCTGTATCAAAGCTGCTAAGGCCGCATCATCCAACGCAATCACATCACGCCATGCACAACTAGCACGAATGGCATGGCTAATCCCATCCTGTACTCGACCGGCGCTATAAGCAAAAACCTGCACGCGCTCAACATCATGCGCAGCGAGTACGTCTTTAATAAACCAGCCAACCGTATGCTGACAAAAATCTGCCGACACATAGCCTATCCGTAACAAGCGCCCGGACAATGGCCGTAACACAGGACGCCCCCGCATCCCGCCAGCCTGCTCAATCACCCACGCCCCCCAAGCCTGCGCCTGTTGCAGACGCTCAGCATCCGACGCTGCAGGATCATATTCCAAACTCAGCAACGCATTGCGCCGTATCATAGGATGGTTAGGCAATCGCTCGACCAGTGCATCATAAAGGCGACGTGAAATAGCATGCTGTCCAGCATCCCACGCCACATTCGCCAAATTCAGCAGTGGTCGCACATCATGCGGGAGCAGCTGACGCGCACAAACAAAACATTGATGAGCGGTCGATAAAAAACCAAACTCAAGCAACAATGCACCAACACTCAGCAATCCCTCAGCATCCTCATCGCAAGCCTCAATAATGCGCTGACAATGCAGCAAAAACTCGTCAAAACACCCCCGCCCAGCAAGTTGCTGGGCTTCGGTTAAGGCGGAAGATAAGGATGGAGCCTGGGGGGTGTGCATGGATGTGAATACAAACAACAATTATTGAAATACAACCATTTCAGCAATCAAAGTTTCCGGCGCAATATCCTGCTCATGCGGCCAAGTCACCGCACCGAACAAAATACCTACTTGATTGAAGTAGTTCACATCCTTCAATTCACGAAATACTCCATGATCAAGATAAGGTTTTAAATCAAAGATTCCTTTTTTCCCATCTTCGATTTCGACGTAAATACGATAGTCCGACAAGGGTTTAACGGTTCTGACGTCCCAATACATAGTTTCATCCACATTAATCTATCTACTAATGCTTACTCCATGCTTAACGGCAAAAATGTAGCAGTTGCATCTTCAAAAAAATGACGAATAAGAATGTATCGTTTACGTAAAAGAGCTGCAGTTTCATCCACCGTACTATTTCCGATTCGCAACCAAACTATTTTGGGTGGTGCGCCAAACATCATGCTGCGGTCGTAAAAGTCAGTGTCTTTCGACACTAACAAAAAGTCATGCTCGGCTGCATAAGTCCACACTTGCTGATCTTTTGCACCCAAGAATCCGATATCTCGTACATGTACTGATAAGGGATAAATATCGGCGAGCGCGGTTACCAACCGGAAAGATAGATTTTCATCGAAAAGAAACTTCATGATGCTGAAAAAAGCCGATGTTCCCTTTGCGCGGCAAATGCAAGCGTCGCCAAAATATCCTCGTGCAAAAGATCAGGAAAATCTGCGAGTATCTCTTGCACCGTCATTCCGCCGGCCAAATATTCAAGAATATCGGACACCGTAATGCG
>CAZMPS010000072.1:0-2307 GCA_964568305.1 uncultured Burkholderiaceae bacterium | reverse complement strand
TGCGTGTACCGCAAATAACAGGTTTCCCGCTACGTACTTCGGGATCAGTAGTAATTCGATTTAAAAGGGTAGGAAGGGGTGTCATCTGAAACTCCTTAGAAACAAAAATATAAATGACAAGGTGTATAGCTCAGCAAAAACTGGCGCCCTATACATGCGCAAACGAATACACTTTGGTAAGGCGCTCACCAACACTTACCTCTGCGTTTTTTAAATCGTAAGAAGCTTGCAAGCTAAGCCAGTATTGCGGTGATTGATCAAAAGCGAGACCGAACAATAAGGCCAATTCCGCAGTCACTGGACGCGTTCCTTTAATAACATGCGAAATCCGCATTGCCGATATACCGATAGCTCTGGCGAATTCAGCTTGGGAAATGCATATTTCCTCCAAGATTTCTCCCAGAAGTTCGCCGGGATGAATTGCAGATAAGCCATTTTTTGGCATATTTTTCTCCTTCATTTTCTCAATGGTAATCGACGATTTCAACATCATAAGCATCGCCGTTTTCAAATCGAAAACAGACACGTCACTTCAATTTATTAATACGGATACTCCACTGTCCAACCCCGTCATGAGCCAATGCTTCCAATTTTACTCCTCCCCCAAATCCACCGACTCCCCACCCAACAACAACTGCGCCATATCAGAAGGCAACGCTTCGACCGATTTCAGCTTGCGCACCATTTGACGGCTGCGGACTTCGGCGCTGTCGATGTTTTTGGCGGCGCGCTCTAGTGTCATTTTGGTGGCGGCTAGGACTTCGCCGAATTTGCCGAATTCGGTTTTGACTGCACCCAGCACTTGCCATACTTCAGAAGAGCGTTGCTCCAATGCCAACGTGCGAAAGCCCATTTGTAGGCTGTTTAGTAAAGCAGACAGAGTTGACGGCCCGGCAATGCTGATGCGTTGGGTGCGTTGCAATTCATCGGCTAAACCAGGGCGGCGCATGACTTCGGCGTACAGGCCTTCGGTGGGTAAAAACAAAATGGCAAAGTCAGTGGTCAATGGTGGTGAAAGATATTTGCTGGCAATTTTCTTGGCTTCCAAACGCACGGCACGCTCTAATTCACGACCGGCAGCAGCGACGCCTTCTACATCGGCAGAATCGGCAGCCTCAACCAGGCGTTCATATTGCTCACGAGGAAATTTGGCATCTATCGGCAGCCAAACCGGCGCACCGCTGTTTTTGTTGTGGCTGCCAGGCAATTTGATGGCAAATTCCACTCGCTCACCCGAACCGGGGATGGTTTCCACATTTTTTCCATATTGCTCGGGTGTCAATACTTGTTCCAGCAACATCTCCAACTGCACTTCGCCCCAGGTACCACGCGTTTTGACGTTACTTAGCACGCGTTTCAAATCGCCTACGCCAATCGCTAATTGCTGCATTTCTCCTAAACCTTGATGGACTTTTTCCAATCGGTCTGAGACTAGTTTGAAAGAGGCGCTTAAGCGTTGCTCTAACGTAGCATGCAGTTTTTCATCCACCGTTTTACGCATCTCTTCTAATCTGACGCCATTATCGATTTGCAAATCCCGAATTTTGGTTTCCAGAGTGGTGCGTATTTCAGCCATACGCTGCGCATTGGATTCAGTCAAGGCATGCAAAGTTTGATTCAGCGTATCGCCAAAACGTTTCAAGCTCACAGATTGCTCCTCTCGCCCGCTTTGCGATTGCTGTGTGATGGTAAGGCGGATATTGTCCAATTGCTGCTGCATATTTTGCTGCAATTGCAGCAATAAAGGTGTCATATCCGGCACATCCGTTTCTTTCTGCGCGCTGCTACGTATTAAGCTTATGATTTGCAAAACAAGAAGAATGGCAACAGCAGCGATCAGTAATACATATTCAAGTTGAGTCATGATGGAAAATTACGGTGTGAAATTACGTGGTGAAAATTGGCTGCGGATAGACAACATTAAGAATATCCAATTCCTCTATCCCAGCAGGAGTTTTTAAGGTGACCGTATCGCCCACCCGTGCTTTGATCAGCGCCCGCGCAACGGGTGAAATCCAGCTGATCAAACCATGCAAAGGATCCAGTTCATCAACCCCCACGATGGTGACGGTGCGCTCTTCTCCCGAACCATCAGCATACGTCACTTGCGCACCAAAGAAAATCTGGTCGCTGCCGACATGCACGCCAGGATCCACCACTTCCGCCAAATCCATGCGTTTGGTTAAAAAACGGATGCGCTTGTCGATTTCACGCAAACGCCGTTTGCCGTAAATATAATCGCCATTTTCCGAGCGATCACCATTCGAAGCCGCCCACGACACGATACGCACCACCTCCGGCCTGGCT
>CAZMPS010000071.1:0-7840 GCA_964568305.1 uncultured Burkholderiaceae bacterium | reverse complement strand
TGCTAAATGTGCACGAAGATACGCCAACATCGCATCAAAGTCATAACCGTTGTCATAATCACTCAGTCGATAGCGGGAAAAATCCCCTAGCAACAAAGCTTTTTGCCGTCCTAATACCCCAGCATGCAACAATTGCAACAACATGCGTTCGACTCGGTACGGATGCTCATTAACATCCTCCACAAATAAGATACCACCATCAATTTGTGGAAAATAAGGCGTCCCCAGCATATGCACCAACATCGTCAAATTGCCGCCCCATAATTGGCCGGATGTTTGAAATGCTGAATTACTCTCTTGTTTTTCTTGTTCAACCACAATCACATGTTGAGAATGCGTCAAACAATTCCACAGATTTTGAACGGTGAAATCGCTGACATCCTCACGCGTAAAATCATCACACACCATCGGACCAGCAAAACTCATCGCACCAGTTTGCGCTAATAACGCCATGTGAATCGCTGTGAAATCGCTATGCCCGACTAACAATTTGCCACTTTCTGCGATTGCCTGAAAATCCAACGCTGGCAAAATCCGGCTAGCGCCATATCCACCACGCAAAGCCAGAATGACTTCTACGTCGGGATCACGCACTGCTGCCATAAATTGACTAATCCGCGTGCGATCATCAGCCGCAAAACGCTGATATTTAGCTGCAGGATCGTAATAATGATGAATACGACAACCCTGTTGCTCTAACAAAGCAATGCCACGCGTTAAGGCAACAGTATCTTGGGCATAAGCGCTAGGTGCAACAATGGCAACGTTCATATTTTTATTCATGACATGGCTCAGCACAGCGTTTTTGCGCACGCCGTTCAGCAAAAAAGTTCTTCAGTAACACACCACACTCCTCGCCTAGTACGCCACCTTGAATTTGCGTTTGATGATTAATTTTTTCTTGTTCAAAGATATTCAACACCGAACCAGCGGCACCCGTTTTAGGATCAAACGCACCAAACACCACCCGCGCCAAACGTGCATGCAACATCGCACCAGCGCACATCACACAAGGCTCCAAGGTGACGTAAAGCGAACAAGCTGGCAAACGATAATTCCCAAGAATGCTGGCAGCCGCACGCAAGGCTATGATTTCGGCATGCGCCGTCGGATCGTGTTTGCCTATCGGTTGATTACAACCCGTCGCAATGACTTGCCCATCTTGCACAATCACCGCACCCACTGGGACCTCACCTAAGGCCCAAGCATTGCGTGCCTGCTCCAAGGCTTGCTGCATAAAGATGGCGTCTTGCGTATGCATAATTAATTACTCAGCATCGCTGATTTCCGCCCAGCAATTAGGCGTCTCATGCAACACCAATTTATGCAAACGCAAACCGGTACCAAAACGGTCTTGATAAACCGGTTTCAACATATCAAAAGCGGTGCGCGCTAAATTTTCCACAGTAGGAATGCAATCAATCACCACCGTTTTATGGCCAGGCAAAGTATGCAAAAAATCATGTACCACGGTGTCTTTTTGGTACACCAAAAACGCATGATCCCAAACATCCACCAAATGCTTTTTCGCCAACGCTTTGATGTCTGAAAAATCCATAATCATGCCGTTGTCGGAATTGCCCTCCTCCTCAATCACCTTGCCTTGCAAGGTAATTTCCAGTGTATAGCGATGCCCGTGCAAATTACGGAATACGATGACCTGCATCGAATTCGAGTTTTCTAGTAATAGTTAACATGAGTTGCTTTTTATTGATTTATTATTAATTTATTATAAATTTTTATGGAATTTGCAATAACTTATGGGTCTGCAAACTCAGCTTCCACTTGGGATTGCGCTTACACGTCTCAATAGCCAACTGTATATAGCGTTGCTGATCTGGTCCATCCATCGCTTGAAGATAAAAATGCTCAAAGGCTAGGCCTTCATACTCAGCCAAAACCTGATTTGCTTGCGGAATCACGACTTTTAACTCATTCCCCCGCAACACCAGCAATTCCGAGCCCATTTTAGGGCTGACACAAACCCAATCCACGCCATCTGGCACCGGCAAAGTGCCATTGGTTTCAATCGCAATCGTAAAACCCAAACGATGCATACTGGCAATTAAAGCTGTATCTAATTGGAGCAAGGGCTCACCGCCGGTAAACACCACGTATTTGCTGGCGGTATAGGTATCAGGCCATTCGCGATTAATCGCTGTTGCCAGCTCATCACTCGTAGCAAACTTACCGCCGCCAACACCATTCGTTCCTACAAAATCGGTATCACAAAATTTACAAATTGCCGTCGCACGATCGCTTTCCCGGCCAGTCCAAAGGTTGCAGCCCGAAAAACGACAAAACACTGCAGGCCGCCCAGCTTGCGCACCTTCTCCCTGAAGGGTATAAAAAATTTCTTTGATGCTATAAGTCAAGATTGATCCTGAGTTTGATTTTGAATGTTGGTGTGATTTCAACTCAAGAACGCATTTTCTCATTGATTGAGATTGGTTGTAATTGAGATTGATTGAGATTGAGTACACGCGATGAAATTTTTACAATTTGAGCAATTGTTCCAGCGCTGTAATACGATGTCGACGTGGCGTGGTTATAGCGTAGAAGCGCTCTTGCAGCACAGTCGAATGCCCCACAACAACAAGAATTTCAGCACCTAACTCGTCCTGCACAACCACTTCTGGCAATACAGTCAACCAACCACTGTCCCGAGCAATCAAACGTAGCATTGCCATATCATCAACCTCAGCTCGTACCTTGGGACTTACTCCTGTAGCGGCACAAAGTGCATCAAATTGAGCACGCAAAGCATGACGTGGCCCAGGCAAGGCAATGTCTACTCCATCCAAATCTTCTGGAATACGTACATTTTTCGATTTCCATACGTTGGCTGGACCAACCAGCGAAATGGATTGGCTACCCAAAAATTTACAGTGTAAAGGTCGATCAGGGTCTGCTGGAACAGTTTCATTCGTTAACACCACATCCAATTGGTGTTGTACGAGTCGATTCAATAACCCTTCCATCAGTCCTGATTCTAAAGTCAGCACAACAGTTGGATCGGCGAGTAAAGGACGTATCCAGTTTTCTTGGTAATTGCGCGATAGCGTAGCCACACTCCCCACTCGCAAACGAGTGATTCCCGCTGAGTGTCCTTGCAAACGCCCCAGCATTTCTTGTCCCAAACCAAAGATATTCTCAGCATAGGCCTGCACCAGTTGCCCCGTATCAGTCAGGATCAAACGGCGGCTTTCACGCATAAACAACTCTTCACCAATCCGCTCTTCTAGCTGACGAATTTGCGCTGAAACCGATGATTGTGATGTATGCAACTCCTCCGCAGCACGAGTGAGATGCCCAAGCTTTGCCACCCGCCAAAAATAGAAAAGATGGTGAAAATTCAGCTGATTAAGATTCATTATTCTATTTTTAGTATTAATTCATTCTTATCAATCTATTTTACAGAAAATTTTTTTGAAAGCATGATGTCCCCAATAATTTTTCATCTTTTTTCAATCATTTTCAAAAGGCAATGGAATGGACATTACCCAAATGTTGTATTCGATCTGCGTCTTAGCACCGATCATTTTCATGTTGTTAGCAGCACTAATAGCACTGACAAATCAACTCTCTACGACCAAAATATGGCAAATTTTTCAAGCTATTTCATGTAGCTCATTATTTTTTATTGGTACTTCTATCTTTTTTCAAGACATCGGCGCACTTTGGCCCGGTACTGTGACAACGACTTCCTTAGGTTTGATCGTTGCGTTCCTAGTGCAGTTTCTTGGTACTGTCATCGGGAGCTTCTCTTCTCGTTATTTACAAGGGGAGGCACGTCAACACCATTACCTTGCAGCGTTGGCTTGTGTACTGGCTAGCGTTCATTTACTGCTGATTGCCGATCACTGGCTTATTCTGATCGGAGCCTGGACATTGATAGGTTTCGCTCTGCAATATTTGCTCTGTTTTTATCAGGATCGTCCCTTTGCATTGCTGGCTGCACACAAAAAGCGGCTTGCAGACTATCTGGCAAATGTCTTGCTATTCGTGGCAGCGGCCTTGGCCTGGATAGAGGTTGGTAGTGGCTCGCTGTCGAACTTGTGGCATTACATCGCTTTGCATGGGATGTCTATATATCTACAAACAAGCGCCGTATTGCTGGTATTGGCAGTCATGCTGCGCACAGCCTTGCTACCTGTACATGGTTGGTTAACCCAAGTGATGGAAGCACCAACACCAGTCTCAGCATTGTTACATGCTGGCGTCGTCAATCTTGGCGGCTTTGTACTCATTCGTTTCATCCCCATGCTAGAACAAGCAAGCACCGCCCGTATTTTGCTAGTGGTGCTTGGCCTGATAACAGCCGTACTAGCTGGTATGGTGATGCTCACCCGCATTAGCATCAAAGTACGACTGGCCTGGTCCACAATCGCGCAGATGGGCTTTATGTTGCTTGAATGCGGCTTAGGTTTCTACAAGCTTGCGGCAGTACATTTGATTGGGCATTCACTTTATAAGGCATATGCTTTCTTGACAGCATCAGACATCGTACATCAAACGCGTTTGCAATCTTTACACATGGCTTCGTTACCAAGCTATTTCAGTTTGATGATGGCACCGATACTGTCAATAACAGCCATATCTTCAGTTGTTTTGTTTTTTACAACGCTGACAGGTCATCCATCCTGGCCTTGGTGGTGGAGCCTTGTGCTAGGTGTATCTTGGGGTCCACTGCTTTGGTTGCCAGCGACACACAATCACCTGCCTATACGCGTTATGCAAACCATGAATGGGCTTTTGATTATTGCTGGTCTAACTGCTGCCACTATTTTCCTCCACACACTTCCATTGGGCGTACAAGATATGCCTGATCAGAGGCTGGGACTGATTGTCCTGGTTGGTATGATGTTCTTGTATTTTTTCCAAGCATTGCTGCAACGACAACCACAACGAATGTCACGTTGGCGTCGTTGGAGCTATGCAGGTTTTTATCTGGACGAAGCCTATACACGTATCGCTTTGCACATTTGGCCCACTTGCTGGACTCCCGTCGCATTCATCAGCGTTGAACTAACAAATAGGAAAACATCATGATAGAAACACTCGCCAGCACATCAATAAAAAATACTGCGAATCTGCCAAACCACACGATTGATATAGAAACTATGCATGCTGAAATTGAGCAGGCTTGTCAGCAAGCGTGCAATGCCATTGCCCCAACCTGGCCACTAGACCAGGCCATCGCCGTCAATCCACACTGGTCACGCATCGGTATGCCATTACGCAAAGTCGCTGCTCGAATGGCTGCTCTCGGCAATATTCAAGTTTTTCCACCACGAGAAATGCAACTACGCGCATGGCAACAAGGTCGTATCAAAATCACTGATTTAGAACATGCACTATGCCAGTTGCCAGAAGCACTAGTGGCAGGTCTGACAACTCAGCAATGCACGGATGCTCTGCAAAATAATTGGCTGCCAGAACAACCACTTCTTCTACCCATGCTACCGCTTCTGATTGATGTACTAGACAACGATCCAAACCGATTCACACGACTGTCCTGGCGACAAGCAATTACCCATCAAGTAAGCCAAACTTGTGCCGCTTACTTCGATGAGCAACAAGCAAACTGGCAACCAGAACGCGCTCAAGGCTTGTATGCTTTTTGGCTCTCAACCTTGCGGCATGACCATGGAATCGGTTTGTTGATGGGGTTACCACACATAGGTTGTGCTATAGACAATCTACCCAATAACGCAAAAGATGCAGAACGCTGGGTCATCCAGCGTCTTGGACTACCTCATTCAGTATGGGCTGATTACTTAGAAGCCGTTCTACTTACCGTCAATGGCTGGGCTTCATGGTGTGCTTATTTAGGTTGGCAAGCCTCTCTATCTGGTGGCAAAGATACACATCTGCGTGAATTGCTGGCTATTCGACTAGCTTGGGGTGTTCTGCTGTTGGATTGCAAAGATGATACAGCAACGCAGCAGGCATTATTCTCATTACAACAAGCTTGGAGCCAATCACAACATGTATTGAATCAAATAGAAAACGCTCTACTCATTGACGAAGTGTGGCAATTAGCTCTGGAAATAGGCTACCAACGCGACTTGGCCAAGCGTTTGACCTCTGTTGACCAACAAAGTATCGCCACACAAAATATACAAAAAACACAAAAAATAGAGGTACAAGCTGCCTTTTGTATCGATGTACGCAGCGAACCTTTGCGCCGCGCTTTAGAAAACACATGGTCAGGGATTCAAACCATTGGTTTCGCAGGTTTTTTTGGCCTGCCAGTGGCATACACTCCTATTGCCACATCATCCAGACGTCCCCAATTACCTGGTTTACTGCTCCCATCCATGGAGGTTGGCGATTGCATCGTCAGCACTGAATCCTCAGGAAATAGCACAGATTCAGTTTTGCAAAACGATGCCATCAGGGCACGCCGAATCAAATTAGCTTTATCTGATCAATGGCTAGCTACCAGTCGATGGCCTGGAGCGTCATTCTCTTTCGTAGAAGCAGCTGGATTAAGTTATGTCGGCAAGCTAGTCAAGTTGATGCTGCCCGGCAAACAAGATCGTGTCAGAGACGATTTAAAAGGATTGCCCACACGTTATCATGCTATCTGCCGTCCACAGCTACTAGGGCTCGATCTTGAAACAAAAATTAACCTAACAGCACGCATACTCCATGCTATGGGCTTAAAACAAAACCTCGCTCCGCTGGTACTGCTTGTCGGTCATGGTAGTCAATCTATGAATAATGCTCATGCAGCGGGATTAGACTGCGGTGCCTGCTGCGGGCAAACAGGCGAAGTGAATGCACGTAGCCTTGCGCAATTACTCAATGATCCAGAAATTCGCAAAGGTTTGACAGCACACGGAATCACCATTAAGGAATCAACCACATTCATCGCTGCATTGCACAACACCACCACCGATGAAATCGAAGCATTTGATCTAGACCTGCTACCATCAACAACACTTGCTTATTGGAAACAATTAGACGCGGTACTTTCAAAAGCTTGCGACCAAGTACGCCGTGAACGAGCACCCAGTCTTCAATTAAACCCAAACACACCACATAAAACGCTATTAGCACAGCTGCGTCGTCGTGCTAACGATGGCGCACAAACTCGTCCAGAATGGGGGCTTGCCGGCAATGCGACTTTTCTGATTGCTCCTCGGGATAGGAGCCGAGGCATTGTACTTGGCGGACGGAGTTTTCTACACGACTATCACGCCAATCAGGACATAGATGGCAGCGTGTTGGAATTACTAATGACGGCACCCATGCTCGTGACACATTGGATTAACTGGCAATACCATGCATCGATTTGTGATCCACTACGACTAGGCAGTGGCAACAAAGTGCTACACAACGTAGTAGGTGGCCGCATCGGTGTCTTTGAGGGTAACGGTGGAGATCTTCGAATCGGTTTATCCCGTCAATCGCTTCATAACGGGGATCGGTGGGTGCATGAACCGTTGCGACTGACCGTTATTATTGATGCGTCTCAGACTGCGATCGAATCCGTCATCGCCAAGCACACGACAATCCAACAACTACTCGATAATCGCTGGCTACATCTATGGCGCTTCGAAGAGGCTGGCTTTCAATCTTATCAATCTGGCGTTTGGTCTTCGGTCTTTGGTTCCAATATGCAAACTGAGTAACAGCATTAAGTTGTCCTAGCCAAGACTTGGTCTTTACATGTAACCAGTATCAGGATCGACAAGACTGATCTTGACCTCTTTAGTTTGTCAGCAGTCCGAGGCCAACGATGCTCTCGTTGGCTTTTTCTTACGCGCCCAGCGTGGGCACACAAAAAAATGGCTACCATCCTAAGCCGGTAGCCATTTTTATTCCATAT
>CAZMPS010000070.1:0-7892 GCA_964568305.1 uncultured Burkholderiaceae bacterium | reverse complement strand
AGACACAATAACCACATTAAAACAAACACTACTTCAGAAAGAGGATTATAATCCCGCTGAAAATTCTTTTTGTGCACCGCACCATTTCTCATTTGTAATTTACATTATGACAAATCTGGCCAAAATATTGCCCGCAAACAATGTTTTACTCGACCTTGAAGTTTCCAGTAAAAAACGGGCATTTGAACAAGCTGGCTTGATTTTCGAAAATAACTGTGGCATTGCACGCTCCACTGTCTCAGAAAACTTATTTGCACGAGAAAGGCTGGGTTCCACCGGTTTGGGACATGGTGTGGCAGTGCCGCATGGCAGAATCAAGGGATTAAAAACACCACTGGCCGCCTTTGTGCGTTTAGCAGAGCCCATTCCATTTGAATCACCGGATGGACAGGCCGTCAATTTGCTGATTTTTTTGCTCATCCCAGATCACGTGACGAAGCAACATCTGGAAATTCTGTCAGAAATTGCTGAAATGTTTTCAAACGACGCTTTCCGTCAAACGCTCAATCATGATCCTGATGCAGCATCGGTACATGCGCGCCTGATTGCATGGCAACCCAGTTTGCGCAACATCTCGTAAAACAGCATCGTATGTTCCCCGTGATGGGTTTTCTATTATGTCATTATGTGTCCATTAACCACTGAACTCACCATTCAACACCTTTACGACGACAATCGCGATGCCTTGCAACTAGGCTGGTTTGCTGGTTTCCCGGGTGGTGAGCGTTTGATTTCGGGCGATACCGCATCCGCAGCAGATCAAATCGGGCATTTAAATTTGATCCATCCAGGACGCATGCAAGTCTTTGGTCATCAAGAAATTGAGTATTATCAACGTCTGAATTCGGAAGCCCGAATCGATCATATCAATGAATTAGTCGCAGGCGAGCCGCCAGCGTTCATTATTGCGCAAGGATTGGAAACTCCCTCAGATATTTTTGCCATCTGCGATGAAAAGAATATTCCTTTGTTTTCCACCCCCCTGCCCGCAGCGGAAGTGATTGATTACCTGCGTGTATATTTATCCAAAAAACTAGCGCAACGCGTCATGATGCATGGGGTTTTCATGGACGTCTTGGGCGTTGGTGTGCTGATTACCGGCGCCTCCGGTTTGGGTAAAAGCGAATTAGGACTGGAATTAATTTCCCGCAGCCACGGGCTAGTCGCCGATGATGCCGTCGAATTTTCGCGCATCGCCCCGAATATGATAGAAGGCCGCAGCCCCAAATTATTGCAAAATTTACTAGAAGTGCGCGGCCTGGGCTTGCTGGATATCAAGGCCATTTTTGGAGAAACAGCAGTACGCCGCAAAATGCGTTTGAAGCTGATTGTGCATCTAGTACGCCGCAATGCAATGGATGAGGAAACCGAGCGTCTGCCATTTAGCAGCCCAACTCAAGATGTGCTTGGGCTTGCCATCCGCAAAGTCATTATCCCCGTCGCCGCTGGTCGCAACATCGCGGTGCTGCTTGAAGCAGCTGTCAGAAATACCATTCTGCAATTGCGCGGCATTGACACGCTACAAGAGTTTATCGAGCGTCAAAAACAAGCCATGACCAGCGATTAATCAAACATCTATCATGCACATCGTTCTTATCACTGGCATTTCTGGTTCTGGCAAATCAGTCGCCTTAAATGTTATGGAAGATGCTGGCTACTACTGCGTTGACAATCTCCCACCCAGATTATTACGGGAACTAGTCGCCACCCTGATCCATGAAGGCAACAACAAACTAGCCGTCACCATGGATGCGCGTAGTGCAGATTCTTTGGCAGGATTAGAAAATGATATTGCTCAATTTAAAAATCAGGGGCATGCCGTCACAGTCCTCTTTCTAACGGCTAGTACGCATTCGCTCATTGCTCGCTTTTCCGAAACACGCCGCAGCCATCCTTTATCCCACAGAATCACAGCCAACCAAAACCCAGAAGCCCGACGCACGCTAACGGAATGCATCCTGGCAGAACGAGAAATATTATCCTCCATCGAAAAACTCGGCCATGTTATTGACACATCCGATCTAAGTGCGAATAAACTACGTGACCGGATTAAGGAATTAAGCAATATTGCCAACGTACCACTGACACTATTTTTTGAATCCTTTGCCTTCAAACTAGGCGTACCGTTAGATGCCGATTTTGTCTTCGATGTACGCGCCTTGCCTAATCCCTACTACGACATTAATTTACGTCCATTGACCGGCAAAGATGCGCCCGTCATTGCTTTTCTCAATGAGCAAGAAAGCGTAAGGGATTTACTCAGGGATATTCGCTTATTCATCGAAAAATGGTTACCTTCGTTCAAAAACGATAACCGCAGTTATCTCACAATCGCGCTAGGCTGCACCGGCGGACAACATCGATCGGTGTATATGGCTGAACAACTGGCACGGCACTTTCAAACGACAGAACATGTTGTTCTGCGTCATCGGGAGTTGTAGGGATTTGCTTTTTAAGCAAAATTAACAGTCACCTGCTCAGCTACTGCTTCTGGCATCACATTACGGCCACTTTTAACCAATCGCACAAGACCATACTGCGCCATTACATGAAGTGAGCGCGATACATTCGGCGCCTGTTTACCAACGACCTTAGCTAATGCATCCATGGAAGTCGGTTGCTGCTCACGAATAACCTTAAGTAGCGCCATATTTTCATCCGAAAGCACACGCGCCATCGCCTTGACAGAAGGAAACCACACATTAGGCTCTTCTGGCATACGCTGACGTGTACCAGCTGCGATCGCTAAAGAACGCATCCGCTGCTCAGCGACAGATGCAATGCCAAACATTATTTGTTTCATGAAAGTATCTCCTTCAAAACACGGTCAACTTCTTGGTAAAAATCACTGACAAGCTGATAAGCAGTATCAAATTCATACAAAACTCCCTTATCTGTCGCATGACGATGTCGGTGATCAAATGGATATTTTTTGCCAGCATGTTTAAACGAAGAACCATCAGGTTTAACACTATGCGCATTATCAAAGCCAATCAAACGCCTTCCTCCGGGTTCATGCAATGTCAAACTGTATCGAATGCCGTGCGGCCTATCAGGAGTTACGGTAACGCGCAAAGCCTCCATTTTTACCCAATAACCCTCATCATTTTGCACTTCAATATTGCCATCAAGGCCAAGAAGATATTCCAATCCGATATCTGTTTCAGGTATCTCTTGCTGATTAAATGATTGTGGAGTCATTGGGAATATTATCATGGGTTGATATGCTTTCTCAAATGATATCAGCTAAGGAAAACCACGGGCAATTGCATGAATGAGTGCAGTTTTTTGAATAAAACCATTTTTTTTCATATAAAAAAGCAGCATTTCATCAAAAAACAAATAAAAAGTTATCATTTTTAACATACAAACCTAGTCATTTACAAAACCGAAACCAACAATTTCTTAACCGGTGCAGGCAAAGCGGCTTGTGCTATTTGGTCGTTATCCATCCAAACGTGCTGGAGTTGTCCGGCGATATTCAATCGCTTTTCCAGCGTGATACGGTAAGGAACGATATGCAATTTGAAATGCGTGAAAGCGTGGGTAAATGCCGATAAGCGCTGGCAAGAAGCTAGCATGCCGAATGGTGCGACGGCTTGTGCAAACGTGGCTTGTTCTGGTGCTGAATCATTATCACCACTATCACGACCATTGCCGATGTGCTGTCCGTCCAACTCTGGCAATGATAGCAACCCACCCCAAATCCCAATCGCAGGACGGCGTTCTAGCAAAACTTGATTACGTTCAGTATCGATGATCAGCAATAAATTAGTATATTTCTCAACCGGCGCTTTCTTCGGTTTGGGTACTGGCAATTCGTTGACTTTATCGATTGCCAAAGCGCCACAATGACTTTGCATCGGACAACGCCCACAAGCTGGTTTGCTACGTGTACACAAGGTGGCGCCAAAGTCCATCAAACCTTGTGTATAAGATTCAATATCCTGCATGGGCAACATTGCTTCTGCGCGTTGCCATAAGTCGTTTTCAACCTTCTTTTCGCCTGGATAGGCTTGAATCGCAAACACCCGAGCAAACACGCGCTTGACGTTGCCATCCAAAATAGCGGCTCTCGTTCCATACGCAAACGCCGCAATCGCTGCCGCAGTGGAACGGCCTATGCCGGGCAACTCCGCTAACAATGCAGGATCGTTCGGAAACACGCCGTCATATTCCGCCACAATCCGTTGTGCGCAACGATGCAAGTTTCGTGCGCGTGAGTAATATCCCAAACCACTCCAATACGCCATCACGGCTTCGGAATCCGCAGCGGCGAGCGATTGTACAGTCGGGAAAGTCTGTAGAAAACGTTGATAGTAGGGAATCACAGCAGAAACCTGCGTCTGCTGCAACATAATTTCAGACAACCAAATACGATACGCATCGCGCGTATTTTGCCAAGGAAGCGTATGGCGACCATGCTGCTTTTGCCAAGCGATGAGGATTGCTGAAAAATTTGTTGGAAAATTCTGAGGATGATCGAAATTATCCAAATGATTATTTTTTATCATGTTAATGTTTGTTCATGTTTGATCATCTTTGGTCATGTTTGACACTGCACGCAATAAAAGGTTGCACGCTGGCCCTGCTTGATATGCCGTATCGCCGTGCCACACACACGACATGGTTGCCCTTCCCTGGCGTAGACAAAATACGATTGCTGAAAATAACCAGATTGACCATTTACGTTCAAAAAATCCCGCAAACTACTACCGCCTTGCTCGATAGCTGCCGATAAAATTTCACGAATCGCTACCACCAGCTTTTCATACCGCGCCAAGCTAATACGATGCGCCGATGTTTCGGGATGAATGCCAGCCCTAAACAAACTTTCAGAGGCATAAATATTGCCCACACCCACCACGATATCGCCCGCCAACAAAACTTGTTTGATCGAAGAACGGCGCTTGCGACTTTCCCGATATAGCAACTGCGCTGAAAATCCTGCTTCCAGCGGTTCCACACCCAATTTTTGCAACAATGGATGCTGCTCTAACTCACCCGCTTCTTGCCTATGCCACAACACCGCACCGAAACGGCGTGGATCCGTCATACGCATACTCAGTTGACGGGAATTTGACGTGCCATTGCCAACGACCACCAAATCAAAATGATCATGCTTCTGAACAGGTGTCGCAAAAGGAACGATACGCACATGACCCGACATGCCTAGGTGAATCAACAAGGTCCCATGATCAAAACCAATTAATAAATACTTACCACGCCGACCAAGCGTGCGTATCGTGCGATTGAATAGAATATTGGGCAAATCTCTAGGAAATGGCCAACGCAACCCTTCGCGACGCATGATCACTGCGCTCACGGTTGCGCCATTCAAAGAAGGCGCAAGACCCAGTCGCGTGACTTCAACTTCAGGTAATTCAGGCATGATCAATAAAAGATTAAATAAACTGAGATTATCCATTAGTCCTCATCATTTCATCTGGAACGACGGAGGTGAATCAACAACCTCGGATAAAAATAAGATGACTGCTTTGTTACTTTTAATAACAGATCTCAACAAGCCCAACTTCTCACTTGGGCGTAAAATTAAAGATTGATTTGACTAGCCAGGATACTGCCTTGAAAAACACTTTGCTTATTCAGAATATGAGATTGCCTGCAACATTGACAGCACTGTTCTTAAGCACATCCATATTGTCAGCATGTAGCGGACTATCACCACTCTCCAACTCCTCCTTAACAACAACGACCGCTACAACAAAAGCCGAAACTGAGGCAACGTCGAGTCCTCAAGCCAAAGTCAACAATTCACCAGCAAATGCATTTGCTACTCGCACTGCCGATACCACCAACACTATTGATGCTTCCTTGCCGACGATGGCATTAAGCAGCGATCTGGTATTCAAACTCTTAAGCGCAGAAATTGCTATCCAACGTCGGCAATGGCAAGTCGCTTACCTCGTGCTGATGGAAGTTGCACAAGAAACACGTGATCCACGTATCGCACGCCGTGCAGCGGAAATTGCATTAATGGAAAAACAAGGTGCGGATGCACTAGTAGCTGTCCAACTTTGGTATGAATTAGCACCCAATTCAGAGGAAGCAATACAGTACTATCTCAGCATGATTGTATTAAGCAATCAAATGGAAAAAGCTAAGCCAATCCTGGCTCAACGTCTCGCTAATGCCATCAAACCAGAAGACCGTATTGCTTCCATGTACCAGATACAGGCTCTGTTAGCGCGAGCTAAAGACCAAAATGCCGCCTTTCTCATGCTGGAAAGCTTGCTCGTCCCCTACCAATCCACCTTCCCAATCGAAACACATTGCGCCTTGGCATTGGCAGCACACGCGCAAGGCGACAGCACACGCGCACAAGCAGAAGCACGTGCTGCTTTACTCAAAAAACCAGATTCCGAGCTGGCAATATTAACTTTGGTACAAGTGATGCCCGACACACCAATCGCTTTGCAAGCTTTATCTGATTTTTTACAGGCTTATCCCAAAGCCCATACCGTGCGTACAACTTATGGTCGTTTGTTATTCACTCAAAAACAATATAGCAAGGCAGAGAGCGAATTCACCCTATTGCTCAAAACACAACCGCAAGATTTGACCACGCTGTATATGTTGGGTGCGCTAGCTTTACAAAATCAAGACACTAAAAAAACAGAAAAGTATTTCACGGGTTACTTAAACCAATTAAAAATGACGCCCAACAGTACGCTTGATGACACACAAGCATTGCTTATCTTGTCGCAAATTGCGGAAGAACGTGGCGACCTTCAAGCAGCGCTTAGATGGTTAAGCCAAATCAATCCAATGAGTAACACGATCAGCGACCAAAACACTTCTTATTTCAACGTTCAATTGAAACGTGCTCAACTCATCGCCAAAAGCGGCAATGTCCAGCAAGCACAAGAATTTTTGCATGACATCAATCCAAAAAATCAATTAGAGCAATCGCAAGCCATATTGGTAGAAAGCCAAATATTACGTGATGCGCAAAGATGGCAAGAATCCTACACTGTACTGGAAGCGGGTTTACAGCAGTTCCCAGACAGTGTTGACTTGCTGTATGAATATGCGCTTGCCAACGAAAAACTTGCCAAGCTAGAAGACATGGAAACTGCGCTATACAAAATCATCAAACTCGCGCCAAACAACGCACATGCCTACAATGCTCTTGGCTATTCGTTAGCAGAACGCAATATTCGTTTAGACGAAGCACAATCCTTACTCAAACAAGCACTTAAACTGTCCCCCGAGGATCCTTACATCATGGACAGCATGGGCTGGGTACAATTTCGTATGGGTAATTTGAATGCAGCAGAGAAATTACTACGGCAAGCCTATACGCTACGTCCTGATGCAGAAATCGCCATCCACCTTGGTGAAGTGCTATGGGTGCAAGGACAAAAAAGCGAAGCACAAAAAGTGTGGCGCAAGGTTGATCCCCAAACACCGCAAAACACTATGTTGAAAAACACCCTGACACGCCTTCAGGCATGGTTGTAACGTTGCGATATTGCAGCGTTACAACATTGATGACTTCTCTATGTACGTTCCAAAACTCATATTAATCAGCAGCATTGCGCTGCTTAGCGCTTGCGCAAGTCAGCTTCCAAGCAATCTTTTAAATCAACCATCCTTGCAAGAAAACCAGAAGACAACTTCTTCTCCTGAAGCACTGCACTTGACGGGGCGGTTTTACATACACGTATCGCCCAACGATGTACACAATATACACAATGAACAAAACCAAAATAATGCACTACATGGCGGTTTTGATTGGGTACAAAGCAACCATCCTGATCCCACGTATATTCCTGAAAACACCAAGGTGACTTTACTATCACCATTCAAACAAACACTCGCCGTCATTGAGGTAACACCACAAATCGCCACGCTCACACAAGCCGGTA
>CAZMPS010000069.1:0-8030 GCA_964568305.1 uncultured Burkholderiaceae bacterium | reverse complement strand
CAGAAAAAGCTGAATGCGTTCATTCTGGACCGATTTTGGTAGATCAGTTGGTGCAGGCAGAGGCTAGTCTGGCAGAAATGCGTGATGCATATTTGCGCGCCAAAGCCGAGGCTGAAAACAGCCGTCGTCGTGCACAAGAAGACGTTAGTAAAGCGTATAAATTTGCAATCGAAGGGTTTGCGGAAACCTTGTTGCCAGTGAAAGACAGCCTGGAAATGGCGCTCAAAGTGGAAACACCATCGATTGAATCCTTGAAAGAAGGCGTGGAAATGACATTGAAGCAATTGTCCGCTGCTTTTGAAAAAAATCGTTTATTAGAAGTTCAACCTACACAAGGTGAAAAGTTAGATCCATTGAAACATCAAGCAGTGTCTGTCGTGCCTTCCGAGCAAGAAGCTAACACTATCGTATCAGTCTTGCAAAAGGGGTACATGATTGCCGATCGCTTGCTGCGTCCTGCCATTGTGACCGTTGCACAAGCAAAATAATGATAAAAAAGACTTGAGAAGACTTGAAACTGCGGTGTTTTTCCCTATATGTCAGTTCGTGGAAAATCATAGAAATTCGAAAAATTTACAAAATTTACAAAATCTAAAATCTTATTATTAAGGAAATAGAATCATGGCTCAAAAAAAATACATTATCGGGATTGACTTAGGTACCACCAACTCTTGCGTGTCTGTGATGGAAGGCGGTCAGGCCAAAGTTATCGAAAACTCAGAAGGTGCGCGTACCACGCCATCTATCATTGCTTATCAAGAAGACGGTGAGATTCTGGTTGGTGCCTCCGCTAAGCGTCAGGCTGTCACCAATCCAAAAAACACCCTCTATGCGGTTAAGCGTTTGATCGGCCGTAAGTTTGAAGAAAAAGCAGTGCAAAAAGATATTGAGTTGATGCCTTATTCCATCGTCAAAGCAGATAACGGCGATGCATGGGTAGGCGTGCGTGACAAGAAATTGGCGCCACCGCAAATTTCTGCCGAAGTATTACGCAAAATGAAAAAAACAGCCGAAGACTATCTTGGTGAAGAAGTCACCGAAGCCGTCATCACCGTACCAGCGTATTTTAACGATGCACAACGTCAAGCAACCAAAGATGCCGGTCGTATCGCTGGCTTGGAAGTAAAACGTATCATCAACGAACCAACGGCCGCTGCGCTGGCGTTTGGTTTGGATAAAAACGAAAAAGGCGATCGCAAAATTGCGGTTTACGACTTGGGTGGCGGTACGTTTGACGTTTCCATTATTGAAATTGCTGATGTCGATGGTGAAAAACAATTTGAAGTATTGTCCACCAATGGTGATACCTTCTTGGGTGGTGAGGATTTTGATCAACGCATCATCGATTACATCATTGATGAGTTCAAGAAAATCAACGGTATTGATTTGAAGAAAGACCCAATCGCTCTGCAACGTATTAAAGCATCGGCAGAACGCACCAAGATTGAATTGTCTTCCTCGCAACAAACAGAAATCAACGAGCCTTACATCGCAATGGCAAATGGCGCACCAGTGCATTTGAACTTGAAGATGACACGTGCCAAGTTGGAATCCTTGGTTGAGGAATTAATTGCGCAAACGATCGAACCATGCCGCTTGGCGATTAAAGATGCAGGTGTGAAGGTGTCGGATATCGACGATATTATTTTGGTCGGCGGTATGACTCGCATGCCAAAAGTGCAAGAAAAGGTCAAAGAATTCTTTGGTAAAGATCCACGTAAAGACGTTAATCCAGATGAAGCCGTCGCGGTTGGTGCAGCGATTCAAGGTTCTGTCTTGGCTGGCGATCGTAAAGATTTGTTGTTGTTGGACGTCACTCCGTTGTCACTCGGGATCGAAACCATGGGCGGTGTGATGACGAAGATGATTCATAAGAACACCACTATTCCAACTAAATTTAGCCAGGTATTTTCTACCGCGGATGACAATCAACCAGCGGTAACTATCAAGGTATACCAAGGTGAACGTGAAATCGCAGCGGGTAATAAAGGCTTAGGCGAGTTCAATTTGGAGGGTATTCCACCTGCTCCACGTGGTACACCGCAAATTGAAGTGACCTTTGATATCGATGCCAACGGTATTTTGCATGTCGGCGCAAAAGACAAAGCAACTGGCAAAGAAAACAAAATCACCATTAAAGCCAATTCTGGTTTGACAGAAGAAGAAATTCAAAAAATGGTGAAGGACGCCGAATTGAACGCGGAAGAAGATCGCAAGGTGAAAGAATTAGCTGAATCCCGTAATCAAGCCGATGCGTTAGTGCATTCCACCAAAAAATCGCTGACAGAATATGGCGATAAATTGGAAGCCGGTGAAAAAGAAAAAATCGAAGCAGCTATCCAGGATTTGGAAACGGTGTTGAAGAGCAGTGACAAGGCAGAAATCGATGCCAAAGTTGCGGCTCTGTCTACTGCCGCGCAAAAACTAGGCGAGAAAATGTACGCTGACATGCAAGCGCAGCAAGCTGCTGGCGCAGACGGTGCAGCGGGTGCTGGTGCGGCAGACGCTAAACCACAAGCTGAAGATGTGGTGGATGCTGATTTCAAAGAAGTTAAAGATAAATAATCAAGTACAGCTAAAGATAATCAGAGATTATCAAAAGGCCTTGCAGACAATTCTGTGATGGCTCGCCGAGTGATGGTTTGCTGTGCAACCTATTACTCGGCGTTTTCGTTTAAATAATAAGGTGTGAAATAAGATGGCGAAGCGTGATTATTACGAAATACTTGGGGTTGCAAAAAATGCCAGCGAAGATGAAATAAAGAAGGCTTATCGCAAGCTGGCGATGAAGTATCACCCCGACCGTAATCCAGATCGTAAAGAGTCGGAAGAAAAGTTCAAAGAAGTCAAAGAAGCGTATGAAATGTTGTCTGATGCGCAAAAGCGTGAAGCCTACGATCGTTACGGCCATGCTGGCGTGGATCCCAATATGGGGGGGGGATTTGGCGGAGGCGGCGGTGATTTTTCCGATGCATTTGGCGATATTTTTGGTGACATCTTTGGCGGTGGGCGTGGTGGACGTGGTGGCGGGCCACAAGTACATCGTGGTGCCGATTTGCGCTACAACCTGGAAATCTCGCTAGAACAAGCTGCGAACGGTTTTGACACTACTATACGAGTGCCATCGTGGGATAAATGCGAGCCTTGTAGTGGCTCAGGTGCCAAACCTGGAACATCACCTACGACTTGTACCACTTGTGGTGGGCATGGTCAGGTGCGTATGCAACAGGGTTTTTTCAGTATTCAACAAACCTGTCCTAAGTGCCATGGTACTGGCAAGGTCATTACTGATCCTTGCACTTCCTGTAATGGCGCTGGTCGCATTAAGCGCAATAAAACCCTGGAAGTCAAAATTCCCGCTGGTATTGATCATGGTATGCGTATTCGTTCTGCTGGTAACGGTGAGCCTGGTACCAATGGCGGCCCTTCCGGTGATTTATATGTGGAAATACACATCAAACAGCATGCGGTTTTCCAGCGTGATGGTGATGATTTACATTGCGAAATGCCTATTTCTTTTGTCAAAGCAGCCTTGGGTGGAGAAATTGAAGTGCCTACCTTAAATGGCAAGGTCTCGTTTACGATTCCAGAGGGAACACAGACCGGTAAAACTTTCCGTTTACGTGGTAAGGGGGTTAAGGGCGTGCGTTCCAGTTATGCAGGTGATTTGTTTTGCCATGTTGTAATTGAAACACCTGTCAAGTTGACTGATAAGCAGAAAACGCTGCTGCAGGATTTTGAGCGCTTAACTACAGAGGGGGGGGCTAAACATAGTCCGCAAAGCAAAACCTGGATGGATAAGGTTAAGGAATTTTTTGATTAATTGCGGATTTGGGCATTTTTGATTCCCCTCCAAGGGAGGGGAATGGCAACATGAACGGTTTAAAATTATTTAGAAACAATGCTCAGCTGCAGGAAAAGATACACTTTTCACCGCGCTAATATACGCTTGGATAGCAGCGTCAATGCTATCTTGTCCCTGCATAAAATTCTTCACAAAGCGTGCTTTACGCCCAGGAAAGACGCCTAATAAATCGTGCATCACCAATACTTGACCTGAGCAATCTGCACCAGCACCAATGCCGATGGTGGGGATGTGGAGCAGCTCCGTAATTTCTTTGCCTAAACTTGCTGGAATCGCTTCCAACAATAAGGCGCACGCACCGGCTTTTTGTAGCGTTAAGGCATCGGTTTTGAGTGTTTCTGCCGCTTGGTGGGTTTTCCCCTGAACTTTATACCCACCTAGCTGGTGTACCGATTGCGGTGTCAAGCCGATATGTGCACAAACCGGAATTGCTCGTTCGGTCAAGAAGCGTATCGTCTCAACCAACCATGCACCGCCTTCTAGTTTGACCATTTGTGCACCGGCTTGCATTAATTGCGCCGCGTTTTGGAAAGCAATTTCAGGTGTGGGGTAGCTGCCAAATGGCATGTCCGCTGCAATCAGTGCGGTTTGATTGCCACGCGCTACGTTACTGGTGTGGTAAATCATGTCAGTCAGCGTGACGGGCAGGGTGGATGTGTGGCCTTGGCATACCATCCCTAGCGAATCGCCGATAAGTAAGATGTCAACACCGCAACGATCCATTAACGCAGCAAAGCTGGAGTCGTAACAGGTCAGCATGGTAATTTTATCGTTAGCGTCACGCATGGCTTTCAAGGTGGGAATGGTGATTGCTGGGCGTTGTTTTGCGTTTTCGGCTTGATGCAAATATCCAGTCATTTTGTGTTTTCCTTGAGAATCTTTTTATACTTCATAAATTACAGAGCATGAATGCTTTGTTTTGCTACGTTGGGTAGAAAGTTTTGCGCCGCTCCTAATCCGGGAATATGGATGCCAGGATTGATTTGCAATAAAGGTAGCAGCACAAATGCTCGTTGCGTTAAGTGTGGATGCGGTATGGTCAAAGTTGCCGATTCAATTTGTTCTGTTCCGTACAACAAAATATCTAAATCCATCGTACGTGGTGCATGCCAATAAGGGCGTGTGCGGCCAAATGCCGTTTCTATGGATTGTAGTTTGGCCAGCAATTTTGGCGCTGAGAGTGATGTATGGATTTGTACCACAGCGTTGACGTAATCATCGCCATCGGCATCTTGTGGGGCGCTGCGATACAAGCCTGATTGCGCAATTAAACGGCTATTCGGTAATTGTTGGAGTTGCGCGATTGCCGCTTTGACGTTTTGTTCCGGTTGCCCCAGATTGGCGCCAATGCCAATATAGGTTTCATAGATCTGCTGCATGGTTTGCTTTAGTTGTTTTCTTGTTTGCCGTGCCGTGATGTTGGGGCATCAATCGTATTGGTATTTGCCTTAGGATTAACTGATTGATGAGTGGTACTACGACGACGTCTTGGGCGTTTTTTTGCGGTTGTTTTTTCAGTTTTTTCAGGTTTGGTTTGGGCATTCAACAGGGTTTCTCTATCAGCAGGATCGCCCTCATAAAATGCCGTCCACCATTCTCCTATGCTGGCATCAATTTCACCCGAGGCGCAGCGTAGCAAGAGAAAATCGTAAGCGGCGCGGAAGCGTAAATGTTCTATTAATTTATACGGCGATTTACCAACACGACGTTCAAAACGCGGTTGCATGGCCCAAATTTCGCGCATGTCGGAGCCAATTTTGCGCTGTATTGCTAGTTTTTCAGTTTGCATATCTAGCACATCATCTGCCGCCAGATGCAGGGCAGGAATGGGGAATTCACCAGCGGCTTGATAGGCATTCCATTTTTCTAATACTTGATGCCATAGCAGCGTTGCAAATAAAAAACCAGGCGAGGTAGTTTTGTTTGCTTGCACTCTGGCATCGGTATTCGCTAATGCTAACGTCACAAATTTAGCACCTAGAGGTTGTTCCAGTACGACATCTAGGAGAGGTAATAAACCATGATGCAAGCCTTCTTTACGTAATTGTTCTAAACATGCCATTGCGTGGCCGCTGGTTAAGGATTTGAGCATTTCATCGAAGACTCGAGCAGCGGGTACGTTATCGATTAAGGCTGCCATGACGGGGATGGGGGCAGCCGTGGCAGGATCAATATTAAAGCCCAATTTGGCCGCAAAACGGACCACGCGCAACATGCGGACGGGGTCTTCTCGGTAGCGGGCTTCTGGTACGCCTATCATGCGCAGGGTTTTGTTGCGGATATCTTGGATGCCACCGTGATAATCCAGCACGACTTGTGTACTGGGATCGTAGTACATAGCATTGACGGTGAAGTCGCGCCGCATTGCATCTTCGTGTTGTTGGCCAAATGTGTTGTCGCGCAATACACGGCCATGCTCGTCTTTGTTGTTGTCGTTTGACGCTGCCGCGCGGAACGTGGTGACTTCCAGTAAATCTTGGCCAAACATGACGTGTACGATTTGAAAGCGTCTTCCGATGATGAAGGCGCGTCGGAACAGGCGTTTGACTTGCTCGGGCGTGGCATTGGTGGCGACGTCGAAATCTTTGGGTTTGACACCTAGTAACAAATCACGCACTGCGCCACCGACGATAAAGGCTTTGAAGCCGGCTTCTTGTAATGTTTTGGTGACACGGATGGCGTTGCTTGTGAGCAGTTTGACGTCGATGCCGTGTTCCTTGGCACTTAGCACCACGGGTTTGTTCGCAGCTTTTGCAGAAGACTTTACACCGAGAATTTTGCGGATAAGTTTTTTAATCATGTAGTTAATTATTATTTAATTAATTATTATCTAATTATTATTTAATCGTTGCTTCATCGAACAATTTTAGGATAGGCCAGCCATGGGTTTGGGCATGCGCTTCTAATCTTGCGCTGGGATTGGTTGCAACTGGATGCGTGACGATAGATAGTAAGGGAATATCATTTTGCGAATCACTGTAGAAATAGCTTTTCTCAAATTGATCCAAGCTGGTTCCCATATTGGCCAACCAAGCGTGTGTGTGCGTGACTTTGCCTGGACCAGAAGTGGGAATGCCTAATAATTTGCCCGTTAATTCACCGGTTGGCGTGGTTTCTGGTAAGGCTGCAATCAAATGCTGGACGCCAAGTGCTCGTGCAATCGGTTCCGTAATAAAGCGATTGCTAGCAGTAATGATGACGATTAAATCGTTGGCATTCTGGTGTTGCTGTAGCAAATCTTTTGCCGCCGGCAAAATAGCCGGTTGAATGATTTGCTTCATAAATTCTGCATGCCATGCATCCAATTGCTTGCGTGGAAACTGCGCTAGTGTGCCTAGAGCAAATTCCAGGTATTCCACCGGATCAAGCGTAGATGCCTGATATTGGGCAAAGAATGCAGCATTTCGTTCTGCATAAGCTGCGGCATCGACGGCACCAGTGCGGGTTAGAAATTGTCCCCATTCGTAATCCGAATCCAGAGGTAAAAGGGTGTGATCGAGATCAAATAATGCTAGGTTCATGTTTTTTGGCTCAATAAACTGCGCAATAGCGGCAAGGTGACGGGGCGTTTGGTTTCTAAGGAATAATGATCCAATGCATCGAGCATGGCTGATAAAGATCGCATGTCACGCTCAAAATGCGTAATTAAATAAGGTAACACGCCAGGTGATAACATCAAGCCGCGCGCCTGGGCAAGTTGCGCTAAGCTGGTCATTTTTTCTTCATCGCTTAATCCGTGTAGCTGATAAATCAAGCCCCAACCCAAGCGTGTGCGTAAATCCTCTCTTAGAGTTAATGATGCTGGTGGCGTGTTGCCAGTGCTGATTAAGAAACCTTTGTTTTCACGGATTTGGTTAAATAAATTAAAGGCGTGGCTTTGTTCAGCACCAGATAGTTTTTCGCAATTATCCAGCAAGTACAACGTGATTGATGGATCGTAGCGGAAAGCATCTTCAGTAGCATGATGATCAAGATTGACATCGCAGGCGATATAACGTGTGTAAGGTGCATTTTGTGATGTAGATAAAGCACGTAGTAAATGGGTTTTACCAACCGATGCGGCACCCCAAATGTAGACGAAATGTTCGCTTGCAGAGCGTGCATCGAATTGATGCATTAATTGCAGTAACTCTGCATTTTGCCCCACCATAAAGCTATCCAGTGT
>CAZMPS010000068.1:0-8057 GCA_964568305.1 uncultured Burkholderiaceae bacterium | reverse complement strand
AAATTACACCATCAACTTCGGTCCGCAGCATCCAGCCGCGCATGGTGTGTTGCGGGTTGTTTTGGAGCTGGATGGCGAAGTGATACAACGTGCCGATCCTCATATTGGATTGCTGCATCGTGCTACTGAGAAGCTGGTTGAGCAAAAAACGTATTTGCAATCTGTGCCGTACATGGACAGGTTGGATTATGTTTCTATGATGTGCAATGAGCACGCTTACGTCATGGCGATTGAAAAAATGCTGGGTCTTGAAGTGCCTCTGCGCGCGCAATATATCCGCGTCATGTTTGATGAAATCACACGTTTGTTAAATCACTTGCTGTGGTTGGGTGCGCATGCCTTGGACGTCGGCGCGATGGGCGTGTTTTTGTACGCATTTCGCGAGCGCGAAGATTTGATGGATTGCTACGAAGCAGTTTCTGGGGCGCGTATGCACGCAGCCTATTATCGCCCCGGTGGTGTGTATCGCGATTTACCTGACACCATGCCGCAGTACAAGGCTTCTGTATTGAAAAACAGCAAAGCAATCAAAGAATTGAACGAAAATCGTCAGGGTTCCTTGCTCGATTTTATTGAGGATTTCACCAATCGCTTCCCTAAATATGTCGATGAGTATGAAACTTTGTTGACGGATAACCGGATTTGGAAACAGCGTTTAGTTGGCATCGGCGTGGTTTCACCAGAACGTGCTAAGGCTATGGGTTTTAGCGGTCCTATGTTGCGTGGTTCTGGCGTTGAGTGGGATTTGCGCAAGAAGCAACCTTACGAAGTGTATGACTTGCTGGATTTTGATATTCCAGTTGGTACCAATGGCGATTGTTACGATCGGTATTTGGTACGTATCGAAGAGATGCGTCAGTCCAATCATTTGATCAAGCAATGTGTGCAATGGTTGCGTCACAATCCTGGTCCAGTGATCGTTGATAATCATAAGGTGGCGCCACCTAGTCGTGTCGACATGAAGTCGAATATGGAAGAGTTGATCCATCACTTCAAATTGTTCACAGAAGGCTTTCAAGTACCAGTTGGTGAAGCGTATTCCGCTGTTGAACATCCTAAAGGCGAGTTTGGTATTTATTTATTGTCAGATGGCGCCAATAAACCTTATCGCATGAAAATTCGTGCGCCAGGTTTTGCCCATTTACAGGGTTTAAATGAAATGGCAAAGGGCCACATGATCGCTGATGCGGTTACCATCATCGGAACACAAGATATTGTGTTTGGTGAGATTGATAGATAAAAAATAAATAAAAAACAAGTAAGAAACAAGTAAGAAATAAGGTAAAAATAAGGTAAAAAATGTTGCTATCAGAGCAGGCATACAAAAAAATAGATCGTGAAATTGCAAAATTTCCGGCAGATCAAAAGCAATCTGCGGTCATGGCTGCACTTGCCATCGCGCAGGATGAAAAGGGATGGCTGTCACCTGAGGTGATGCAAGACGTAGCGGATTATTTAGGCATGCCAGCGATTGCGGTGCAAGAAGTCGCGACTTTTTACAATATGTACAACTTGAAACCGACAGGTAAATTCAAGTTGTCGGTTTGCACTAACTTGCCTTGTGCTTTGTCTGGTGGTGAAAAAGCAGCGCAATATTTGAAGCAAAAATTGGGTATTGATTACAAAGAAACAACTGCTGACGGTCAATTTACCTTGCTGGAAGGCGAGTGCATGGGCGCTTGTGGTGATGCTCCTGTTATGTTGGTGAACAATAAGCGCATGTGCAGCTGGATGAGCAATGACAAGTTAGATGCATTATTGAATGAGTTGAGTGAATTGCGTGAAGGTGAAGCGAAATGACTTGCTTGCATGATCGTCATATCAAGCCATTGATATTGGCAGGTTTGGATGGCCAGAATTGGCATTTTGCTGATTATGTACAGCGCGGCGGATATGTTGCCTTGAAACGCATATTGACCGAAAAAATTGCACCAGAGGAAGTCATCGCCGAATTGAAGACATCCTCATTGCGTGGACGTGGTGGCGCTGGTTTTCCAACTGGATTGAAGTGGAGTTTTATGCCACGCCAATTGCCGGTACAAAAATATTTGGTGTGCAATACCGATGAAGGTGAACCAGGTACATTCAAAGATAGAGACATCATTCGTTACAATCCACATGCCTTGATTGAAGGGATGGCGATCGCTGCTTACGCTATGGGAATCACGGTTGGTTACAACTATATCCATGGTGAAATTTGGGCAGATTACGATCGTTTTGAAGAAGCGATTGAAGAAGCGCGTGCCGCTGGCATGTTGGGCGGCCAAATTTTGGGTAGTGAGTTTTCGTTTCAATTACATGCTTTCCATGGTTACGGTGCTTATATTTGTGGTGAAGAAACTGCATTGTTGGAATCTTTAGAAGGCAAAAAAGGTCAGCCACGCTTTAAACCACCATTTCCAGCCAATTTTGGCCTTTACGGCAAACCAACAACGATTAATAACACTGAAACGTTTGCTGCTGTGCCATTTGTCATGAATATGGGTGGGGAACAATATGCCGCTTTGGGTAAACCCAATAACGGTGGCACCAAAATTTTCTCGATGTCAGGGGATGTTGCTAAACCTGGTAACTACGAAGTACCAATGGGAACACCATTTGCCACTTTGTTGGAATTGGCTGGCGGCATGCGTGATGGTAAAAAAATCAAGGCAGTGATTCCGGGCGGTTCTTCCATGCCAGTGTTGACAGGTGAGGTCATGATGGCTACTGACATGGATTATGACTCGATTGCAAAAGCAGGATCCATGTTGGGATCCGGCGCGGTGATTGTGATGGATGAAACGCGTTGCATGGTGAAGTCATTGTTGCGTCTTTCTTACTTTTATTTTGAAGAATCCTGCGGGCAGTGCACGCCATGTCGTGAAGGAACAGGTTGGTTGTATCGCATGGTGCATCGGATTGAACATGGTTTAGGTCGTGCGGATGATTTGGATGTTTTGAATTCCATCGCAGACAATATTCAAGGACGTACGATTTGTGCCCTAGGTGACGCGGCAGCGATGCCAGTGCGCGCCATGATCAAGAATTTTCGCGAAGAATTTGAGTATCACATCGAACATAAACGTTGTTTAGTTCCTGCTTATATTTAACTTAATTAGCTTAATTACTTAAGCTTAAAGAATACACCCATGGTTGAAATCGAAATTGACGGTAAAAAGGTATCAGTCCCAGCAGGTAGCATGGTGATGGATGCTGCCAATAAGCTTGGTACCTATATTCCTTATTTTTGTTATCACAAAAAATTATCAATCGCAGCCAATTGTCGCATGTGTTTGGTTGATGTCGAAAAAGCGCCCAAGCCTTTACCAGCTTGTGCTACTCCGGTGAGTGCTGGCATGGTGGTGCGCTCCAATAGCGAAAATGCCATCAAAGCCCAAAAAGGCGTCATGGAGTTTTTGTTGATTAATCATCCACTTGATTGTCCAATTTGCGATCAAGGTGGCGAATGTCAGTTACAGGATTTGGCAGTCGGATATGGTGCTTCCTCCTCTCGTTATGAAGAAGAAAAACGCGTCGTATTTCATAAAAGCGCCGGTCCGCTTGTTGCAATGGAAGAAATGACACGGTGCATACATTGCACGCGTTGTGTTCGTTTCGGACAAGAAATTGCCGGTGTGATGGAATTGGGTATGTTGGGGCGTGGTGAACATTCTGAAATCACTGCTTTTGTTGGCAAGACTGTTGATTCCGAGTTGTCTGGCAACATGATTGATTTATGTCCAGTTGGCGCATTAACGTCTAAGCCCTTTCGTTATACCGCGCGTAATTGGGAATTGTCACGTCGCAAATCAGTGAGCCCACATGATGGTTTGGGCGCCAACCTGATTGTTCAGGTGAAAAATAATTAAGTCATGCGCGTTCTACCACTGGAAAACGAAGCAATTAATGAGTGTTGGTTGTCAGATAAAGATCGTTTTTCCTATGAGGGATTAAATAGCGCTGAGCGTTTGACTCAGCCTATGATTAAACAAGGTGGTGAGTGGCAAACGACGGATTGGCAAACAGCATTGGAGTATGTGGCACATGGTTTGAGAAATATCAAACATGAACATGGTGTTGATGCGATTGCG
Organism: uncultured Burkholderiaceae bacterium; assembly: GCA_964568305.1. Taxonomy (GTDB): domain Bacteria; phylum Pseudomonadota; class Gammaproteobacteria; order Burkholderiales; family Burkholderiaceae_D; genus JAGKXB01. The sequence continues at coordinate 3,984 of CAZMPS010000068.1, read as the reverse complement.
GCGCTCGCTACGCCGCATTCGACTTTGGAAGAATTGACATTGTTGCAAAAGTTGGTGCGTGGCATAGGATCGGAAAATATCGATTTCCGTTTACGCCACTCTGATTTCACCTTGGGTGCAAAAATCAAACCTTGGTTGGGAATGTCGATTGCTGAATTTGCTCAATTAGAGCAAGTATTTGTAATTGCTTCTTTTTTACGAAAAGATCATCCTTTGTTGGCAGCGCGCTTGCGTTCAGCAGTGAAAAAGGGGGCTAGTCTCAGCATTTTGCATGCTAGCGACGATAATTTATTGATGCCAGTGCAGAATAAAATGATTTTGCCACCTTCTCTGTGGTTGATGGCTTTGGGCGAAGTCATGGTGGCCGTTGCGCAATTAAAAGGTATGGCAATACCTTCTGGTTTTGAAAATATTACTCCTTCTTCAGCTGCTAAAAATACAGCTATCAGTCTTTTATCCGGTGAGAAAAAAGCAGTATTGTTGGGTAATTCTGCGGTACAACATCCACAAGCCTCACAATTACATGCGATTGCAGAATGGATTGCACAGCAGACGGGCGCTAAGTTGGGTTACTTGACGGAAGCCGCTAACACCGTAGGTGCTTATTTGGCCAACGCGTTACCTGGTAATCAAGGTGCGAATGCATCACAAGCTTTTGCACAACCTCGCAAAGCTTATTTATTGTTGAATGTAGAGCCTGAATTAGATTGCGCTCAGCCTCAATTAGCGCGTGCAGCATTGGATAAAGCTGAGATGGTGGTTGCATTCTCAGCTTATCAACAAGGTCATGATTACGCCGACGTATTGTTGCCTATCGCGCCTTACACTGAAACTTCCGGTACTTTTGTCAGTTGTGAAGGGCGTGCACAAAGTTTTAATGGCACTGTCAGACCATTAGGTGAAGCTCGTCCTGCATGGAAGGTGTTGCGTGTATTGGGTAATTTGTTGCAGTTAGATGGTTTTGCTTACGATACATCAGAACAAATTCGTAACGAAGTGCTTGGTGACGTTAATGGCAATGAAATTGATGTGTCTAGTCGATTAAATAATATTGCCAAAGTTGCTGTGCGTATACCAACTGGTTCTAATTTGCAGAGTTTGGAGCGCATCGCTGATGTGCCAATTTACTTTGCCGATGCGATTGTGCGTCGTGCTACGTCATTGCAGAAAACGCAGGATGCAAAGCCACCTAAAGTGTGGATGTGTACGGCATTGATGCAGCAATTAAACGTTGTCGCTGGAGATAAAGTCTGTGTCCAACAAGGTGAGGGTAGTGCAGTGTTGCGTGTTGGTTTAGATAATTCTTTACCTAAAAATGTATTGAAAGTGGCGGCTGCTCATCCTAGTACGATGATGTTAGGGGCGATGTTCGGCACTTTGAGTGTGAAAAAAGTTATGGTGGAAAGCGCGTGATGGATCAATTTCTTGCAATGATTCATGCCCTTGGTGTGTCTTGGTTTGGCATGGCATGGCCAGTAGTATGGAATTTGGTAAAGATTGTGTGCATGGTTTTACCTATCATGGGGTGCGTTGCCTACTTGACTTTGTGGGAACGCAAAATGATTGGTTGGATGCATATTCGTCTTGGTCCTAATCGAGTAGGACCTGCCGGTTTATTCCAACCTATCGCTGATGCATTGAAGTTGCTGCTGAAAGAAATCGTTGTTCCAACAAGAGCGAATAAGGTGCTTTTTGTGTTGGCGCCTATTATGACCATCATGCCGGCGCTTGCAGCATGGGCAGCCGTTCCATTCGGACCAGAAACTGTATTGGCCAATGTGAATGCTGGTTTGTTATTGATTATGGCAATTACGTCTGTGGAAGTTTATGGCGTTATCATCGCTGGTTGGGCTTCTAATTCAAAATATGCTTTTTTGGGCGCTATGCGTGCTTCGGCACAAATGATTTCTTATGAAATTGCCATGGGTTTTGTGTTGGTTATCGTATTGATGGTATCAGGTAGTTTAAATTTAATTGATATCGTGACGCAGCAATCCAAGGGGGTGTTTGCTTCTCATGGATTGAATTTTTTGTCATGGAATTGGTTGCCTTTGTTGCCCATGTTTGTTGTGTATATTATTTCTGGTATCGCAGAAACCAATCGTCACCCTTTTGATGTGGTTGAAGGTGAGTCTGAAATTGTTGCGGGGCACATGGTCGAATATTCCGGTATGTCATTTGCCATGTTCTTTTTGGCTGAATATGCCAACATGATTTTAATTTCTGTCTTGGCATCATTGATGTTCCTTGGCGGATGGTCTTCACCTATTGGTTCGCAAATCCCCGTATTAGGCTTGTTGTCTTGTTTGCCAGGATGGATTTGGTTGGGGATCAAAACTTTTGTTGTCGTGTCATTGTTTATTTGGGCGCGTGCTTCTTTTCCACGTTATCGCTACGATCAAATTATGCGTTTAGGTTGGAAAGTATTCATTCCACTAACCTTGGTTTATTTAGTGATTGTCGCTGCTTGGATACAAACACCATGGAATATCTGGAAATAAGAAATCATGAAAGTTAAGATAAACGCAATAAGAGACTTTTTCGCCAGTTTCATGTTGGTGGAATTGGCAAAGGGATTGGCTTTAACCGGTCGGTATATGTTTGCTCGTAAAATAACGGTGCAATTCCCCGAAGAAAAAACACCTTTGTCCCCACGCTTTCGTGGTTTACACGCTTTGCGTCGTTATTCAAATGGCGAAGAACGTTGTATTGCTTGTAAATTATGTGAAGCAGTGTGCCCTGCCATGGCGATTACCATTGAATCTGAGCAACGTGAAGATGGATCGCGTCGTACCACACGTTACGATATTGACTTTACAAAGTGTATTTTTTGCGGTTTTTGCGAGGAATCTTGCCCGGTTGATTCGATTGTTGAGACGCATGTTCTTGAATATCACGGTGAAAAGCGTGGTGATTTGTATTACACCAAAGAGATGTTGCTAGCTGTCGGCGATCGTTATGAAAATGAAATCGCTGCTGCACGCGCAGCGGATGCTGCTTATCGTTAATGTGTTATGCGTTAATACGTTTGTACTTAATCTGATTTAATTAATTTAATATAAATTTTCCTCATGGAATTTCAAACTGCTCTGTTTTATGTCTTCGCAGCAATTTTGGTCATTGCCGCGATACGTGTCATTACGGCACGAAATCCGGTGCATGCCGTCTTGTTTTTAGTGTTAGCGTTTTTTTCTGCAGCAGCAATTTGGATGTTGTTGAAAGCTGAGTTTCTAGCCATCGTTTTGGTATTAGTTTATGTCGGTGCCGTGATGGTTTTATTCCTTTTTGTCGTCATGATGTTGGATATTAATCTTGACAAAATACGGGAAGGTTTTTGGAGTTATTTTCCTCTTGCAGCAACGGTTGGGGTGATTATCGTATTGGAGATGGCGACTGTATTGTTGCGTGGATTTTGGAGGGGCGATGCACAAAATACTCCTAATATTACAGCGCATATTGGTGGTACCAAAGAACTAGGTTTGTTGATTTACACGCAATACATTTACGCATTCGAGATCGCCGCTGTGATTTTATTACTTGCAATTGTTTCTGCTGTTGTGTTGACCTTGCGTCGTCGTAAAGATACTAAGTATTTTGATCCTGCTGATGCAGTGAAGATAAAGCGTAGTGATCGTGTTCGTTTAGTAAAAATGCAAGCTGAGAAATCGAGAGAAAAATAATGACAGTGACACTTTCCCATTATCTGATTTTGGCAGCAATTTTGTTTGCTATTTCTATCGTTGGTATTTTTTTAAATCGCAAAAATATTATTGTTTTGTTAATGGCAATCGAGTTGATGTTGTTGGCAGTTAATACAAATTTCATCGCTTTTTCACATTACCTCGGCGATTCTGCAGGTCAAATTTTTGTGTTTTTTATTCTTACTGTGGCGGCTGCAGAGTCGGCAATTGGTTTGGCCATCTTAGTGGTGCTATTCCGTAATTTGAATACGATTAATGTGGAAGACTTAGATAGTCTTAAAGG
>CAZMPS010000067.1:4265-8128 GCA_964568305.1 uncultured Burkholderiaceae bacterium | reverse complement strand
CGGTCAAGTTGAGCCGCGCTGGCTCTCCCAGGGTGGCGATCAATTCTTCGTGAAGAAAGTACAGCCAGTTTGGTTGAGAAGGGATTTGCAACCCTATTTTTGAACAGAACAAACCGCTCAGGAATCTTGAAAGCAGGGGTAATTGGTGGCAAACATCAAGATGGTAGTTATAAGCTAGATGCCCGCTTCAAGAAAGACGTGATTGCTGCACGAATTCAGCAAATTGCTCAACGTGCAGATGACATTTCCGTATATGGCGAAGATTCGTTGCAACTCTTGAAACGTTGTTCAGAGTTTTTACCGAAGAATTCCCTTATTTATCTCGACCCTCCTTATTACGTCAAAGGTAAGGGTTTGTATCGCAATTATTACGAACACAACGATCATGTTGCAATTGCTAGAACAATCCAGCACAAGACATTCAAGTGGCCTTGGGTAGTGTCATATGACAACACTCAGGAAATTTGCACCATGTATCAGTTAAGTAAGTCGCTGAGTTACGGGCTAAATTACACTGCACAAAGGCGCTACGTGGGCAATGAAGTAATGTTTTTTAATCGCCATCTTATTATTCCAGATGAGGCAATCCCACAAACAAAAGCCGTTAGTTAGCAATAGTTAGGTAGAGTTATTACAGGCCCAAGTTTCAACACCTTCAATACTCCACCCCCACCTCATACGCCCCCACTACTTCCACCAAGCTGTGCTGCAAAGCTTCACCCGGCGCAACACGCCATGCATCGGCTAGGCGTATTTCACAAGCCGCGCCTTCGCGTTGGTAACGGACGATTAATGGCAAGCCGGATTCTGAACGATAAGGGGTTAATGTTTCTTTTAGCACAGGCCATGCCACGTTCAATGGCAAGCGCAAGCTGAGTTGTTTGCCGAATTGTGTGCGTACGGCGGTGATATCCATAAGTCTTTCAGCGGTGATGCGCAAACCGCCAGAGAAGCGGTCTTCTGACACTTTGCCTAATACGGCTAAAAAGGCATCTTCCTTAAAGAGTTGCTTATGCGCGTCGCGTAATTCACTATAAATCGTGACATCGACCGTGGCACTGTTGTCATCCAGCGTCAGGATCAAAATCACACCGCGCTGGGTCATTTGCGTGCGCATGCCGACTATCATGCCAGCTATCCATTGTGGCTCACGCGATGGTTGTAAATTATTTAATTTTTGACGTGCAAAATGGCGGGTTTCGTTGGCATAAGCATTAAATAAATGACCTGAAAGATAAAAACCCAGCGCTGCTTTTTCTTCCATCAATTTTTGCTTTTCGCTCCACGGGGCAACTTTGACATAATCCGGTGGCGGCGCCATGTCGCTTTCATCACCGCCAAATAAACTCACCTGATTAATCGACGCTTCTGCCTGTTCGGCGTATTCCATCGCAACCGGCAACGATGCCAACAAAATTCCCCGATCGACTTGAAAACTATCAAAAGCGCCAGCGCGAATCAGGGCGTCCATGGTGCGGCGGTTGATGTGTTTTTTATCGACTCGTTTGCAAAAATCAAACAAATTGGTGTACGGCCCATTGCCATCAGCACGGGCGGCAACAATCGCTTCAATTGCGTTTTGGCCGGAGCCCTTAATTGCACCTAAACCATAGCGAATTTGCTTATCACCTACCGGAATAAAACGATAATCGGATTGATTGATATCCGGTGGCAACAAGGTCAAGCCACATATTTCTGTCGCATCTTCCACCAAAATCTTGATTTTATCGGTGTCATCCATCGCCAAGGACAAGTTGGCTGCCATGAAGGCGGCTGGGTGATGCGTTTTTAAGAAAGCTGTGTGATAAGACAACAAGGCATAAGCTGCGGCGTGCGATTTATTGAAACCATAGCCAGCGAATTTTTCCATCAAATCAAAAATTTCATCGGCTTTGGTAGCACTCAAATCATTTTTCGCCGCACCATCGCGGAAGATTTGTCGGTGCTGAGCCATTTCTTCTGGCTTCTTTTTCCCCATGGCGCGACGCAGTAAATCGGCACCTCCCAGAGAATAGCCACCCACCACCTGCGCCATTTGCATGACCTGTTCCTGATACACCATGATGCCGTAGGTTTCCGACAAAATACCTTCGGTACGTGGATCGGGATAATCAAAACGCTCACCATGTTTACGGCGGCAAAAATCGGGAATCAAATCCATCGGGCCCGGACGATACAGCGCCACCAGCGCAATAATGTCTTCAAATCGATCCGGCTTGGCGTCTTTCAACATGCCTTGCATACCGCGACTTTCCAGCTGGAAAACCGCGACTGTTTTTGCTTGCGATAACAGGGTATACGTCGCTTTGTCGTTGAGCGGGACGGATTCCAAATTGAAATCCTGCATGCTGGCATCAAGCTGTTTGATGTATTGCACAGCTCTATCCAAGATGGTCAGCGTGGTCAAACCCAAAAAGTCGAACTTGACCAAACCCATGGCTTCCACATCGTCTTTGTCGTATTGCGACACCACACCCGTCTCACCACCTTGGGTATACAAAGGACAGAAATCCGTCAACTTACCAGGTGCAATCAACACACCACCTGCGTGCATACCGACATTACGCGCAATGCCTTCGACTTGCTGCGCCAGTTGCAGCAATTGTTTCACTTCTTCTTCGTTTTCCTGCCGCTCAGCCAGCAAAGGTTGTTCTTCAATCGCATCTGCAATCGTCACGTGCTTGCCGGGTTTAAAAGGAATCAGCTTGGAAATGCCATCGCAAAAATTGTAGCCAAAGTCCAGCACCCGACCGACATCGCGCACCGCGCCTTTGGCCGCCATGGTGCCGAAAGTCGCGATTTGTGACACTGCGTCTTTGCCATACAAATCCTTGACGTGTGCAATCACGCGATCACGCCCTTCTTGGCAGAAATCAATATCAAAGTCGGGCATCGAAACCCGTTCTGGATTCAGAAAACGCTCAAACAGTAGGTTGTAAGCCAACGGATCCAGATCAGTAATCAATAAAGAATACGCAACCAGCGAACCCGCACCAGAACCACGACCTGGACCGACTGGCACGCCATTATTTTTCGCCCAACGGATAAATTCCGCCACGATCAAGAAATAACCCGGGAAACCCATTTTGATAATGGTGTCGTTTTCAAATTGCAAACGTTCTTCATACCGAGGACGCTGCTTGGCGCGCTCTGTCTCATCGGGATAAAGATGCTGCAAACGCAATTCCAAACCACGCTTGGTTTCTTGCTCCAAAAAGGTCGCGATACTTAATCCATCAGGCGTCGGGAAGTCAGGCAACCTGGGCTTGCCCAATTCCAGCGTCAAACTGCAACGTTTGGCAATTTCTATCGTGTTTTGCAATGCCGCTGGTAGATCAGCAAACAAAGCAGCCATTTCTGCTTGCGTCTTAAAATATTGCTCTTGGTTAAAACGCTTCACGCGACGTGTATTGGCGAGGATTTCTCCTTCAGCAATACAGGTTCGTGCTTCGTGCGCAATGAATTCTTCTTGGGATAAAAATTGTACTGGATGTGTCGCCACTACCGGCAATGATAGGGTATTCGCCAAAATCAATGATTGCTGCACTTGCTGTGCTGTATTAACGAATCCAGCACGCTGAATTTCCAAATAAAAATGCCCTGGAAAAATTGCCGCCCAACGCTCGGCACAGCGCTGTGCTGCTGGCAAATTACCATTTGTAATCGCCATCCCGATATCACCAAAATGCGCGCCCGACAAAGCAATCAAGCCAGGTTCTTTTCCTTCCTGCTGCAAATCACGTTGCAATTGCGCCAGCCATTCGATACGAATTTCCGCCCGGCCACGCTGCTGGTTTTCCAGCCAGGCTTTGGACAATAACGTACATAATTGCAAATAACCTGGGTAGTTTTTTACCAACAAC
>CAZMPS010000067.1:0-4255 GCA_964568305.1 uncultured Burkholderiaceae bacterium | reverse complement strand
CGAGACGGTTGATCAGGGTTTTCATCATTACTGATCCAAACGTCGCAACCAACGATGGGCTTAATCCCTTTGCTACGGGCAGCTTTATAAAACTTGACCATGCCAAACAAGTTCGACAAATCGGTCATCGCCAACGCCGGCTGGCTATCATTCTTGGCCGTTTGCACCACGTCATCGATGCGTACCAAGCCATCAACGATAGAGTATTCAGAGTGCAAACGCAGGTGGATAAATTGCAGTGTATTCATCCCGGCATTTTACCTTGCAGCAAAATAATTTCTTATACTTTCATGCAATTACCATCTACTAGTCATAATGAGAGTAGTGGTACCATTCAAGGCTGATATAAAGACATGATTGACCTAACGTCTAATTCCCACCTTATACACATTATGCAAAATACGCCTGACAATCCGAACGCCTATCTCAACATCGCCGCCTACAAATTCATCACGTTTAACGACACAGTAGAAAAACGGCCTGAGTTTATTGCCATCTGCAACAAATTAAACCTGAAGGGCACCATTCTTTTAAGCCCAGAAGGCATCAATATGTTCTTGGCTGGTTCGCGGCAAAACATTGATGATTTCCTGACGTGGCTGCGCGCGGATGCCCGCTTTACCGACATCATCGTAAAGGAAAGCTACTCCAAAGACCAACCTTTTAAACGCATGTTGGTCAAGTTGAAACCCGAAATCATCACTATGAAAATGCCGTTGATCCAGCCAGAAAAAGGACGCGCGCCAACGGTTGAAGCGCAGACACTCAAGCGTTGGTTAGACCAGGGGCATGATGATGACGGCAAGCCAGTTGTGATGTTGGATACCCGTAATGCATTTGAAGTCGATATCGGCACTTTTGAAAACACACTCGCTTATTCAATCGATAAATTCAGCGAATTTCCCGCTGTAATCGCGGATCCAGACAACCAAGCAGAACTGACTGGTAAAACGATCGTCACTTTTTGTACCGGTGGCATCCGATGCGAAAAAGCAGCAATTCATATGCAAAACATTGGCTTAGAAAATGTGTATCAATTAGAAGGCGGTATTTTGAAGTACTTTGAAGAAGTCGGTGACGCGCACTATAGCGGTGATTGCTTTATCTTTGATGAGCGCGCTGCTTTGAATCCGAAGTTGGAGCCTATCTAAGGAACCGCTGATTTATTCACTCGGGGACGACGGTTTTTTGTTTCTATTTTAGATTTCTTAACCCTGATTTCATCATTCGTCGTTCCCGTAGATAGACGTAAAATTTTTACTACAAGTGGCGTCTATTCCTGAGCAACTCTGTCGTTTCTTTTTCTGGTAGTGGCTGGCTAAAGTAATTGCCCTGCACTTGATCGCAACCTTGTTGGCGCAAGAAATCTAATTGCGCCACAGTTTCCACGCCTTCAGTAATAACTTTTAATTTCATACTGTGCGCTAGCATGATGATGGCTTTGGTAATAGCAGCATCGTCTGGATCAGTAGTGATGTCTTTGATAAATGATTGATCGATTTTGAGGCTATGAATCGGAAAACGTTTGAGATAACTCAGGCTGGAATACCCTGTGCCAAAATCATCAATCGAAAGTTGCACACCCATGGTGTTTAATTTTTGCAGCGTTTTTGCTGTTGCTTCTGGCGTTTCCATAAGCACACTTTCTGTGATTTCTAGCTCTAATGAACATGGATTGCATGCAGTTTCTTCCAGTATTTGATGGACAATTTCCTCAATATTTTGTTGTTGAAATTGGCGTGCGGATAAATTGACTGCCACTTTGATAGGAAGTAACCCTTGTTTCTCCCAAGTTTTGCTTTGCATGCACGCGGTACGTATCGCCCATTCACCGATCGGTACAATGAGGCCGCTTTCTTCAGCAATCGAAATAAAATCGGTTGGTGGCAACATGCACTTTCCTGGTTTATTCCAGCGAAGTAGGGCTTCTACACCAACAATTTGGCCGGAAACAGCATCCAGCTGTGGTTGATAATGCAACACAAATTCTTGCCGTTCCAAAGCGTGCCGCAAGCCACCTTCCAGTTGTAAGCGGTGCAGAGCACGGGCATTCATTTCCTGTGCATAAAATTGGAAGTTGTTACGGCCAGCTGTTTTGGCGCGATACATGGCAGTATCAGCATTTTTTAATAAAGTAGGGCAGTCAGTGCCATCTTTGGGGTACAGGCTAATACCGATGCTGCCCGTGGGATAAAACTCGTGGCCTTGTATTACCATGGGCTGCGATACTATTTCCAGCACTTGTTGCGCCAATATGGTGACATCTTCTTCATCCACGTTGGCTAGTGCCATGACAAATTCATCTCCTCCTAGGCGTGCAACGGTATCTCCATCTGGAATACTGGAAGCAAGCTTGCGCCCGATTTCTATAATGATTTGATCGCCAATATCATGACCTAGGCTTTCATTGATATTCTTAAAACGATCAAGGTCAATCAGCATGACTGCTACGGATTTTGTTGAACGATTGGCTAATGCGATCAATTGTGCCAGGCGATCTGATAAGAGTGAGCGATTGGGTAATCCAGTCAATGCATCTGTTTGCATGTGCGCACTGATATCTCTGGCAAAAGCAAGCAGAATTTGTCGACCTTTAGACTGAAAAGCCCTGAGATGGACTTCAACTGGTAAACGCGAACCATCTTTGCGATGATGAATTGTTCTGATCATGCCTGTTTTGCTATCTGATTGAATGATCTCGTCAAAATGTTGATGAATCAGGGTGGGATCAGTCGTATCCAGTCTTAAATTTTGTGGGCCGAGTTGTAGTAATTCAGTGCGGCTGTAACCTAAAGTTCTGGTGGCAGTTTCATTGGCATCAATGAAACGCATATTCTCTCGATCTATGAGATAAATCGCATCAATCGAATTATTTAATACAACTTGATCAATGCGATCAATGTGATCAAGTTGATCAATGTGATGGGCACTTACTTCTGTTGTTTTTGCTGCGTAGTTCATGTCCATCCGATATGGTCGGCCATTTTATTGTTGGACAAAGAGGCAAGTTATTAGTCAAAAATGGAAAAAACACTAATTGGTTTAATAATTAATTAATTATTAATTTTAATGCTGCAGCATAAATAAAAATGGTGATAGTGTCAATTATATTTATTGCAATAATATTGTTTGAGTAATTTGGCGTGACAACTACCGTTTTTCATTAAAGTGCTACTATCTTTTTTTCGTAAATTTCATACTTGGACAAAGGATAGATATGCAAACTTCGCATCGATTGTTACGACACTCCTACATTTTTCTATTCTTGTGTTTTATGGGTATGTTGTTGGGTATGGAAAATGCAATATCTGCACCAAAAATTTCTTCATCACCAGCTTCTATGCTCACAACTAGTTCTAATGATGCGATAGATCTTAGCAAGAGTGCGATTACCATCGTATTTAAACAAATGCAGGTGCCGGTCGAAGCCAAGTTTAAAAAATTTAATGCGCAAATAAATTACGATACTGCACGGCCTGAAGCGTCAAAAGCGAATATTGAAATCCAGGTCAATAGTTTTGAGTTGGGAGACCCCGAATACAACAAAGAAGTATTAAAAAAAGACTGGTTTAACGCTGCGCAATTTCCAAAAGCAACCTTCGTTTTGAGCACAATAAAATCAGCTGCGGCAGGGAAATTGAATGTCAACGGCAAGCTGACGATCAAAGGAAAAAGCCGTGATGTAGCGTTTCCTCTCACTGTAAAAAAAGATGCTAATCAGCAAATATTCGAAGGTAATTTGCCTATCAAACGCCTTGATTTCAACATCGGTGACGGTGATTGGAAAGATACCAGCATGGTTGCTGATGAAGTTGTCATTAGATTTCACCTTGTTGTGATGCCTCACGCACCTTCTAAAAAGGTAGTGACTCCTAGTACCCGGTCGTAAATTGGTTAATTTTTAGTTAATTTTTAAGGAACTCTATGAAATACATCAAAAGCATTAAGCTCAAACATTTGATTATTGCCTTGTTGGCAACAAGTGCACAATCTACATTTGCACAAACTTATAATATTGATCCAAGTCATACCTATCCCAGTTTTGAAGCAGATCATATGGGCATTTCGTTTTGGCGTGGTTCGTTTACCAAAACGACTGGTAAAGTGACGTTGGATCGCGTAGCAAAAACAGGTACGGTGGATATCACCATTGATACTAATTCGATCAATTTTGGACATGCAAAAATGAATGAGCATGCCAAAGCCAAAGATATGTTTAACGTGGCACAATTCCCAACGGTTACCTATACCAGCA
>CAZMPS010000066.1:0-8189 GCA_964568305.1 uncultured Burkholderiaceae bacterium | reverse complement strand
ACAGCTTTGCTTATGTGTGCTCCTTTAATGGCTAGAGAGCGTGCTGTTACTATTACAGTGATTGGGGATTTGATTTCTAAACCATACATTGAAATTACGCTAAATTTGATGCAGCGCTTTGGGGTCAAGGTAGAGCGCGACGGTTGGATGTCTTTTACTATTCCTGAGGGGCAGCGCTATCTTAGTCCGGGATTAATTCATGTAGAAGGTGATGCTTCCTCTGCTTCTTACTTCTTAGCTGCTGGGGCAATTGCAGGTGGCCCAGTGCGAGTAGAAGGTATCGGTAAAAACAGCATCCAGGGGGATATTCGTTTTGCTGAGGCACTGCAACAAATGGGGGCTCATGTGACGATGGGGGACAATTGGATAGAAGTAGCTGCGGGTTCTTATGCTAATAATCAGCATCCCGGAATGTTGAATGCAATAGATGCGGATTTTAATCATATTCCTGATGCAGCCATGACAATCGCAGTGGCGGCACTGTACGCTGATGGTCCTAGCACTTTACGCAATATTGGTAGCTGGCGTGTGAAAGAAACTGACCGTATTGCAGCAATGGCAACTGAGTTGCGTAAATTAGGTGCACAGGTGGAAGAAGGACAGGATTATTTGCGCATCGTGCCACCAGCACAAATTCGGTCTGCCAGTATCGAGACTTATGACGATCATAGAATGGCGATGTGTTTCTCACTCGCATCGTTGGATAGTGCGGCGCGTCGTGGTAATCAGATACGGATTCAGGATCCACAATGCGTTGCGAAAACTTTCCCCGACTATTTTGATGTGTTTGCAAGGGTTGCGCGTAATGATTTATTTTAAATTGGTTTGATTTTTTAATAAAAATGACAGTTTCTCCGATTACTATTCCAGTAATTACGATTGATGGCCCCACAGCTTCTGGTAAAGGAACGGTCGCGCATCAGGTGGCGCATCATTTGGGGTTTCATTACCTAGATTCTGGTGCGCTATATCGTTTGACAGCATTATCCGCGCAGCGCCGAAAAATTGATATCAAGGATGAGCATGCACTTGCCAAATTGGCTGGAATATTACCTTGTAGTTTTGTTGGGGAAGACGTATTTTTGGCGCATGAAAATGTGTCAATATTGATCCGTGCTGAGCGGATTGGTAATCTGGCCTCCCAAATTGCTGCCTTACCGGCAGTTAGGCATGCTTTGTATGGATTGCAATTAAGTTTTCGTAAAACACCTGGTTTGGTGGCAGACGGACGTGATATGGGAACAGTTATTTTTCCTCATGCTGGGCTTAAAGTGTTTTTGACTGCAAGCGTTTCTGCACGGGCAGAAAGGCGCTATAAGCAATTGATAAAAAAAGGATTTTCTGCTAGCATGGAAGACTTGCTTGCGGATTTGCGTGAGCGTGATGCGCGTGATGCGAATCGTGCTATCGCGCCATTAAAGCCGGCTGAAGATGCGCACATCCTAGATACGTCTGACATGAACATTGAAGCAGCGGTCGAACATGTACTACGTTGGTATAACGCAATTAAGACGTAAATTTTGTAATGTGTAGTTTGTTGTAATTGTTTTTATAGCTGTAAATGTCCCCGATAGTGCAATCTAAAACATTGTCGGGTTTTAAACCTAACCCAGTTTGAAGCGCATACGCGCATTTTTCTGGCCAAACTTGTGTGAATCTAATGTCTACTCTTGCTACATCCCCTGAATCTGTTGTTGGTATGGAAAGCTTTGCTGCCCTTTTTGAGGAATCACTCTCACGTCAAGACATGCGTTCTGGCGAAGTGATCTCTGCTGAGGTGGTGCGTTTTGACCATAATTTTGTCATCGTTAATGCTGGTCTAAAGTCCGAAGCTTTTATTCCCATCGAAGAATTCAAAAATGACCTTGGTGAGTTGGAAGTAAAAGTAGGCGATTTTGTTTCTGTTGCAATCGAATCGTTGGAAAACGGTTTTGGCGATACCATCTTGTCCCGTGATAAAGCCAAGCGTTTGGCATCATGGTTGGCACTTGAAAAAGCGATGGAATCTGGTGAAATCGTCGTTGGTACTGTTAACGGTAAAGTTAAAGGCGGTTTGACTGTTTTGACGAATGGCATTCGTGCATTCTTGCCTGGTTCATTGGTTGATACGCGTCCTGTTAAGGACACGACGCCATATGAAGGCAAAACCATGGAATTTAAGGTTATTAAGCTCGATCGCAAACGTAACAATGTTGTGTTGTCTCGTCGTGCAGTTGTGGAAGCTTCAATGGGGGAAGAGCGTCAAAAATTGATGGAAAACCTCAAAGAAGGCACGGTGGTGACTGGTTTGGTTAAAAATATTACCGACTACGGTGCATTCGTTGATTTGGGTGGAATTGATGGCTTGTTGCACATTACTGATTTGGCATGGCGTCGTGTTCGTCATCCGTCTGAAGTGTTGACAGTTGGTCAGGAAATTACCGCAAAAGTACTCAAGTATGATCAAGAAAAAAATCGTGTTTCATTGGGTATTAAACAATTGGGTGATGATCCTTGGTCTGGTTTGTCACGTCGTTATCCAGCGAACACACGTTTGTTCGGTAAAGTCACTAACTTGACAGACTACGGCGCATTCGTTGAAGTCGAACAAGGTATCGAAGGTTTGGTTCACGTATCCGAAATGGATTGGACCAACAAGAACGTGGCACCAAACAAAGTCGTTCAATTGGGCGATGAAGTTGAGGTCATGGTATTGGAAATCGATGAGGAACGTCGTCGTATCAGCCTTGGCATGAAACAATGCAAAGCAAATCCATGGGATGACTTTGCTGTTACGCATAAAAAAGGCGATAAAGTACGTGGCGCTATCAAATCCATTACTGACTTTGGTGTGTTCATTGGTTTGACTGGCAATATCGATGGTTTGGTACATTTGTCTGATTTGTCCTGGACTGAAACTGGCGAAGAAGCAGTGCGTCGCTTCAAGAAAGGTGATGAATTAGAAGCTGTTGTATTGGCAATCGATGTTGAACGTGAACGTGTTTCCTTGGGCGTAAAACAATTGGAAGGTGATCCATTCAATAACTTTACTGCTATGAATGACAAAGGTGCATTAGTATCTGGTACCGTTAAATCAGTCGAGGCAAAGGGCGCAGTGATTCAATTGTCAGACGATGTCGAGGGCTATTTGCGTGCTTCTGAGATTTCTCGGGATCGTGTAGAAGATGCCAGCACGCATTTCAAAGTGGGTGAGACTGTCGAAGCGATGGTGTTGAGCATTGATCGCAAAGCACGCAGCATTCAATTGTCAATCAAAGCAAAAAATGCAGCTGAAACGCAAGAAGCGATGCAAAAATTGTCTTCTGCATCAGACAATAGTGCTGCTTCTGGCACAACTAGCTTGGGTGCATTGTTAAAAGCAAAATTCGATAATAAAAATTAATTTATTTATTGAATTAATGCGCTTATGACAAAGTCAGAGTTGATTGCATGTTTGGCTGAGCGTTATACGCAGTTGGTAGCCAAAGATGCAGACTATGCAGTCAAAACTATCATTGATGCGATGACCGATGCCTTGGCATCAGGTCAGCGTATTGAAATTCGTGGTTTTGGCAGTTTTTCTCTCAATGGTCGTTCGCCTCGCGTTGCTCGTAATCCTAAGTCGGGAGATAAGGTGATGGTGCCTGGAAAATGGGTACCGCATTTCAAACCTGGTAAGGAGTTGCGTGAGCGAGTTGAAATGATGGTTGGATCAGCGATGGTTAAAGATTAAGCTTGCTAAATACTAATAAGACGGCGTCTTCGGATGCCGTTTTTTTTAATTAAACTAGCTTGTTGGTAATTTTTCAATGCGGAAAAATTAAATAGGGGTATAGCCATGTCAGCCATGAAATTTATTTTCAGAATATTAATGGCAATGTTGTTTATTATTTTTTTTGGTTTTGCATTAAAAAATACACAGGAAGTAGGGCTCAGATTTTTCTTAGATTATGAAATACGCGGCCCGTTGGTTATTTTGTTGTTGATTTTTTTCGTTGCTGGTTTTTGTTTTGGCGTGTTGGCGATGATGCCGGTGTTTTTCCGTCAACGCCGCGATTTGATAAAACAGCAAAAAATCAACCAAGCCAATCAAATCAACCAAACTAACCATAACATCCACAATGTTCAAATACATGAAAATGATCAGGCGCATCAACCGCCTCAGCCAGATGGTGTTTGAGTAGTTATTAAAAATAATTGCGAAAATAATAATTAATTTATAAAGCGAATAAATACCAGTATGGAATTTGAAATTTGGTGGTTATTGTGTATTCCTGTTTTTTTTAGCCTTGGTTGGTTGGCTGCACGTGTTGATATTAGGCAATTGTTGGCAGAATCACGCAGTTTGCCGAGTGGCTATTTCAAAGGCCTGAATTTTCTATTGAATGAGCAGCAGGATAAGGCGATTGATGCGTTTATTGAGATTGTCAAACTTGATCCAGAGACCATTGATATGCATTTTGCATTGGGTAATTTGTTTCGTCGGCGTGGTGAAACAGAGCGTGCAATTCGCGTACACCAAAATTTGTTATTACGACCAGATTTGCCACAAGAACAAAAAATTCATGTCCAATATGAATTAGGACAGGATTATTTGAAGGCTGGTTTATTAGATCGAGCCGAAGAAACATTTACCGTATTGTTAGACACGCAATATAGCGCACAGGCACGTCGTGCTTTGTTGGAGATTTATCAACGAGAAAAAGAGTGGGCACGTGCCATTGAAGCTGCGGTTGCTCTTCAAGAGTCGGGTGCAGGTGGGCGACAAAAAGAAATCGCGCAGTTTTATTGTGAGTTGGCACAAGATGCTTTGGTGCATACTCATCCCGATATTGCTTTGCCTTTATTAGAGAAAGCTCTGCACGCCGATCGCAAGAATGTGCGTGCAACGTTGTTGATGGGGGATGCACATTTAGCGAATGGCGACACAGAAAATGCCTTGTTGGCTTGGCGCAGAGTAGAGCAGCAAAGCGTGCCGCATGTGGCGTTGGTGGCGCAACGTTTAATCGATGGATATCGATCGGTTGGTCGTTTGCAAGAAGGTGTGAATTTGTTGAAATCGTATTTGGCCGATGCGTCTTCGGTCGATTTGCTGGAAGTGGTCTTTAAGACTGTTATCGAGCTTGATGGTGTTGATGCAGCCAATCAATTAGTGAGCGATGAATTACGTCGTACCCCGACTTTGCTAGGTTTGGATAAATTGCTGGAAGTACGTTTGATGAGCGCACCGCCAGAATTGCGTCCTGAGTTGTCTATGGTGAAAAATCTGGTGCATGGTTATGCACAAAAATTAGCACGTTACCAATGTAGTCATTGTGGCTTTAAAGCACGCCAATTTTACTGGCAATGTCCTGGTTGTAATCATTGGGAAACTTATCCTCCGCGTCGTACTGAAGAGTTAAATGTGATGAATTAATACAATTAATACAATCAATCAACAAATCGTTTAGCTTGATTGGGGGTTGTTTGTTTTGTTTTGATTTGTTTTGATTTGTTTTCATCGACTCTTGTTTATTTCGACTTACCTCAGATTTATTTTAGATTCTTTTTTCTTTTGCAAAGACATTACGGCTTTTATTCAAATTAATTATGAAAATTACAATTATTGGCGTGGGCTATGTTGGTTTGGTGACGGGTGCTTGCTTAGCCGAGCATGGAAATAATGTATTTTGCTTGGATGTCGATCCATCTAAAATTGCCATATTAAATAGTGGTGGCATCCCGATTCATGAACCAGGTTTGGAGGAAATTGTGGCGCGTAATCGTGCTGCCGGGCGTTTACAGTTTTCTACCGATGTGGAAGCGGCCGTGGCACATGGCGATATTCAATTTATCGCAGTCGGTACGCCTCCTGATGAAGATGGTTCCGCTGATTTGCAATATGTCTTGAAAGCTGCGCGTAACATCGGCAAATACATGAAGACGTTTAAAGTCATCGTCGATAAATCAACCGTTCCAGTGGGTACAGCTGATAAAGTGAAGTTGGCGATTCAATCTGAATTGGTTGCACGTGGTGACGATGCAATCAGTTTTTCTGTGGTGTCGAATCCAGAATTTTTAAAAGAAGGGGCAGCGGTGGAAGATTTTATGCGCCCCGATCGGATTGTGGTAGGTTGCGACAGCACGCCAGAAGCTGAGCGTGCGCGCAAGCTGATGACCAAGTTATACGCACCTTTTAATCGCAATCACGAGCGTACTTTTTGGATGGATGTACGGTCAGCAGAATTCACCAAATATGCCGCCAATGCCATGTTGGCGACGCGTATTTCATTTATGAATGAGTTGGCAAATTTGGCCGATAAATTAGGTGTCGATATTGAAGCCGTCCGTCATGGCATCGGTTCTGATCCACGCATTGGGCATAGCTTTTTATACGCGGGTTGTGGTTATGGTGGTTCTTGCTTCCCTAAAGATGTACAAGCGCTGGCGCGTTCAGCACGTGAGTGTGATCAAGAGTTGTTGATTTTGCAAGCGGTTGAGGCGGTCAACAATAAGCAAAAACACGTATTGGGTCAGAAGGTCAGGACTCGTTTTGGTAATAATCTTGCGGGCAAACATTTTGCAGTTTGGGGCTTGGCTTTTAAACCGAATACCGATGATATGCGAGAAGCTTCATCGCGCGTCTTGTTGCGCGAATTGATTGCAACTGGCGCGTCGGTGACTGTATACGATCCAGTGGCGATGACAGAGGCACAGCGCGTGTTTGCCTTGGATTTTTCGACGGAAGAGTTGGTAAAGATTCAATTTGCTAGTGGCCCCATGGAGGCACTCACCAATGCGGACTCTTTGGTGATTGTGACGGAATGGAAAGCGTTCCGTAATCCTGATTTTGAACTGATCAAGACGCTGCTTAAACAGCCCGTTATTTTTGATGGTCGTAATCTTTTTGAGCCCAATGTGATGGCCGAAGCGGGTTTTGAATATCACGGCATAGGTCGTTCTGTGTTGACGCGAACATAAATAAGATTGATAAGTTGCCAAATTAACAAAGTAGAAAGAAAAAATGAGCACCACATTGAACGATGATTTGCATGCAGTGCGTATTTTGGTAGTCGGTGATGTGATGCTGGACCGTTACTGGTTTGGCGTAGTGAACCGTATTTCACCCGAAGCGCCAGTTCCTATCGTCAGAGTTGAAAAGCGCGAAGAACGTTTGGGCGGTGCGGCCAATGTGGCGCGCAATGCTGCTGCCTTGGGTGCACATGTTGGTTTGTTGGGCGTGGTCGGTGCGGATGAGGCGGGTGATAGCGTCGAGCAGTTATTGACCGAATCTGACATCCACAGTTATCTGAAACGCGATGCATCGATTTCAACGATTATCAAACTCCGCGTAGTTGGGCATCAACAGCAATTGTTGCGTATTGATTTTGAGCAATCGCCAACCGACACGATATTGCGCGATAAGTTGACGCAGTTCAATGTCTTATTGCCTCACTATGATGTAATCATACTTTCTGATTATGCAAAAGGAAGTTTGGTAAACGTGGCAACGATGATTGCTTCTGCTAAACAAGCTGGTAAATGCGTATTGGTGGATCCCAAGGGCAATGATTTTTCTCGTTACAAGGGAGCATCGGTGTTGACGCCGAATAAATCGGAATTACGCAGCATTGTTGGTGGGTGGCAAAGTGAAGCGGAACTCACGGAGAAGGCACAAAATTTACGCCAGACACTGGATTTGAAAGCATTGTTACTAACGCGTTCAGAAGAAGGAATGACGCTCTATACCGAACAGGAAGTGATGCATGTTTCTACTGTTGCAAGAGAAGTGTATGACGTATCTGGTGCAGGCGACACAGTGATTGCTACCTTGGCGGTTATGTTAGGCGCAGGTGTGAGCATCGCTGAAGCTGTATCGATTGCCAATCGCGCGGGCGGCATTGTGGTTGGTAAGTTAGGCACAGCGACAGTCTGCAAACAAGAGTTGTTTGCGTAAAAAAATGCTGCAAAGTTTCTGGACGTTAACGAGATTTTTACTTATTTTTCAAAATGATTTTTAACCGTTTGTTAAGGAATCAAACGTATAGGACGTTTGTTTGATTTAACAACGCTATCACTGAGGAGGAAATGTTGATGTTGAAGAAATTGTTGAAGAGTTTGTTGTTATGTGTTGCTACATGGATTGCAACGATAGGTTTTGTATTTGCAGCAGCGGTACAAGTTGATGTGAATAAAGCGGATCAGGCTGCATTGGATGGCATTAAGGGTAT
>CAZMPS010000065.1:0-8232 GCA_964568305.1 uncultured Burkholderiaceae bacterium | reverse complement strand
TTAGATTGAAGATTCATGGGTCTCCTCCTTGATTTCACCTTGCTGCCAAAATCCATAGTTGCTTTTCAAGTGATCAAGCAACAATTTGATCATGGCTTTCTCTGGCTGCGTTGGCTCAGCGACAACTTCATTGGAAAGCGTGCTATGGCTTGTAAAGGTGATGATCCGGCTCAAATAGAGTTGCTTGTCATCAGGCAAGAGATCAGACCATTTTGGGTAGCCCAAAAAGCTAGCCGTTTTCTCGTAAAGATTACGCAGTAACGTGAAGTGATATTTTTCAACTTTGTTTTCAGCAATCGCCTGTTCAATGGTTTGCTTCAAATGCAAGTGATAGGAAAAGCTCTTGTTGGAGTCACCATATTTGACACTCAAATTGAATGATCCATCCTCAAATCGCTCTAATAGGTAGCAGCCATCCTTTTTTCCCTTTTTACTAAGATCAAGCTCATTGTGAAGTACGTTATAAAACAAAGGATTATGCGTTGTGATGATAAATTTTAAGTCGGATCGACTGGATTTAATCAAGCCCGCCAAATTGACTGCCAACTCTATTAACACATATTCCAGCTGATCAAACTGGTTGGTTTCTCGTTCGCCTGGTTCGGCGACATTGAGGATCGTAATTACTTGATCCAACAGCGTGTAAAAAACGCTCCAGATGAAATTACTTTCTTCTCCCTTGGAAATTTTGATATGGCCAGAGCGATCATCATCGCCTCGCTCTAGAGAAAAGCTGACTTCAGTAAAATTTTCACTGAAATGCGGTGTTAATTTGTCATTCGCATAGCGCTGGAAATACTTAACGATATTCCCATCCTGCCCTAAATCTTTGAGTAGGGTGAACAACCAATCAGTATACGAATTGGGCTGAATTTTTAGCTTGTGTTCGGCGTCTCCATCCAAATCGTTATCCCAATAGAACAAATCTTCAGTGAAGGCGTTGTAATACAGAATTTTGTTGCGCGACAACTCGGTTTGATCGGCTTCTTCATCGCCTTCATTGCCTTCAGTTTTTGGTGCAATCGGCCGCTTAAATTCCCGAGAAAGGCGTGTTTTACCCTTGCCATTAAAGGCATAGATCAACTGCACCTTTTTATTGGCGTCTTTCAATTGCTGGGCGATTTCGGTTAGCGTTTTGCTCATGTTATGCCACGACATCTTCAGGCTTGGGAAAGCTCAACAGCAAATCGCGGTAATACTCGTATTGCTTCTGACGCAATGCAATTTCACGTGGCAAACCTTCGCTAATTGAGCTGGTCAGGGCGTCGAATGTGTCCAAGATGGTGACGATGCATTCTTGCTCTGCGGGAGAAGGAATGGGCACTTGAAATCCAACCAAATCTTTTTTGTTTAATGCTGGCACTCCTGTCATATTCGCAAGTCCGACTATGTCCTTCATAGCATTAGCCATGACATGATAAAGAAAACGCGTTGAAAGCAATTTACTCGTACTACGAATTCTGTAGCAGAGGGGACCACACCAAAAACGCGTAGTTTGATAGCCCACATATCCAATACCACCTTGCCCACGTGAAGGCGTTGTAATCGTATCCGGCTCGGTGTTATAAGCTGATACATAGCCTGATGGAGTTGTTCCTGCATTAACAAATGCGTATTCGCCTACCTCATTTCCAACCGGGGCTTGCCCGACGCCAATACTGCATAGGTCTCCCAACGTTTTCCACTCCACTTCCCCATCTTCAAAACTCAACAACTGGTCACGATAGTGGTTGTATTGTTTCTTACGAGTAGTCAGCTCGGTAGTCAGCTCGGTAGTCAGCTCGGTAGTCAGCTCGGTGAAGGCATCCAAAATGCGGACGATTTCGGCTTGGATTTCAAGCGATTTTTTGGGGTTTTCTGGACAGGGGATGGGAATTTGCAGTTTTTTCACAATCCCAGCATTTATGTTTGTCTGAGATCCAGCCCCGAGTGATTTGATATATTCATATTGACCAGATAAGAAATGGAACACATAACGGTAGTTTGCGATACTCTCATCAAGTTGAATATTCGCACACGCCTGATTGGTAGTCATCGGAATTTTGTTAATCCCAATTTTGCCCACAGTCGCCCCATACATCGCAACTATCACACAGTTTTCAGGTATCCAATTTGCACTGGAATTTTTCAAACCAACTTCTGTGATTTTTACACCTGTATCCCAAATTTCTCCAAAATTAACTTCTTGAGTCCGTAGCCAAGGAATATCGCCATCATAATATTCAGACACACCAGTTTTCGGAGTGCCACCAGACGAAACTCTTTTAGCAACCTCTCCCAACGCCCTCCACTCCACCTCAACCCCATCCAGCAGCTTTTCCAAGAAGTTCATGCTGCTCATGCTTCACCCCCATTCAAAGCAGGTTTATCACCCAACCCTTTGATCGCCTTATCAAAATCAGACTCATAAAGCCGGTCTTGCACCACGCGGTATTTTTCAAACTCACTTTCGGCGTGGGCTTTGGCAATTTCGGCAGTAACTTTGCCTGCGTCTTGCAACACTTCGCGGTCGGTTGCTGCGATGAAGCGGTTCAGGCGATCTTCCCAATCAGCCATGGTCATGGGGATTTTTCTGAGTGCCATGTCTTCGGCGATATCCAGATAGGCGTTGACCAATCTTTGCAATTGGGCCAGTTCATGATTGTTCAAATAATTCTTTGCGACACTGACATCAAATTTTTGAATCTTGCCGTGGGGAGCATCTTTCCATGCAGTTAAGCCCATGTTTGTTTTGTCAGCATCAGCACGGCTATACACCACTTCGGCAGCGGTTTGTCCATGAATGGCCCAGTGCAATTTGTTTTGCACAGTGGCAAAAAACCGCTTGGTTGCTGTGGCGCTGACATCATAGTCAATCGCAGTGGCGTAAATGTCGGTAATTTTTTGATAAAACTTGCGTTCGCTCAAACGTATTTCACGAACACGTTCAAGCTGCTCTTCAAAGTATTTTTTTCCTAGAATCGAACCATCGTTTTTCAATCGCTCATCGTCCATGACGTAGGCTTTGATGGTGAATTCTTTGATGATGCCTGTGGCCCATTTGCGAAACTGCACAGCGCGTTCTGAGTTTACTTTGTAGCCAACGGCGATGATGGCCGATAAGTTGTAATGGCTGGTGTTGTAATTTTTGCCGTCCTGGGCAGTTATCCGGAATTTCCGGATAACTGAATCTTCATACAGTTCGTTGTCAGCAAAGATATTTTTTAAGTGCTCATTCACCGTGCGTACGTTGACGTCGTAGAGAGCGCCCATCATCTTTTGGGTCAACCATACGTCTTCATCGACATAAATAGCCTCAATGCCACCTTCGCCGCTGGCGGCAACAAAGGTGAGATATTCCGCAGCCGATGAGCGAATGGTGGGTGTGTTTTTGCTGGTGCTCATGCCTGGGCCTCTTCACCTTCAATTTCAGCGACGATGGCATCAATATCTTTACGCAACTGGTCAATTTTAGCGACGGTGATTTTTAGCTCGGCATTCAGCTTTGCAATGTCCACCACTTCGCGGTTGTCACGGGCTTCGACGTAGCTGCTGACTGACAGGTTGTAATCGTTGGCGGCTACATTTTCAGAAGGTACGGATTGCGCAAAATGCGCCACATTCGCCTTGCTATCGAACACCTGCATGATCTGTTCGATATGTGCATCCAACAGCACATTGTTATTGGTTTCTTTTTTGAACAAGCCGCTGGCATCAATGAATTGAATAGTGTTGTCAGCTTTTTTCTTAGAAAGCACCAGAATATTCACAGCAATAGTGGTGCCAAAGAACAAGTTGGGTGCGAGCGAAATTACGCTTTCGACGTAATTGTTATCCACTAGATACTGGCGAATTTTTTGCTCGGCACCACCCCGATAAAAAATGCCAGGGAAGCAAACAATGGCGGCACGGCCTCTGCTGGAAAGGTAACTCAGTGCATGCAGAACAAAGGCAAAATCGGCTTTGGATTTGGGGGCAAGTACGCCCGCCGGGGCAAAGCGTTCATCGTTGATTAAGGTTGGATCATCGCTGCCTATCCATTTCACCGAATACGGTGGATTGGAGACAATCGCATCGAAGGGTTTGCCATCGCCAAATTGTGGGGCTATCAAGGTATTGCCGAGTTTGATGTTGAACTTGTCGTAGTTAATGTTGTGCAAAAACATATTCATCCGCGCCAAGTTGTAAGTGGTGTGGTTGATTTCTTGCCCAAAGAAGCCCTCTTCAATCAAGTGTTCATCAAAATGCTTTTTGGCTTGCAGCAGCAACGAACCAGAACCGCAGGCAGGGTCATAAATCTTGTTGACGCTGGTTTGCTTGTGCATGGCGAGCTTGGCAATCAGCTTGGAAACATGCTGTGGGGTAAAAAACTCGCCCCCCGATTTGCCAGCGTTGGCGGCGTAGTTGGAAATGAGGAATTCGTAAGCATCACCAAACAGGTCGATGTGGCTGGCGTCAAAATGCCCGAAATCCAACTCGGCTACGCCTTTAAGCACAGCAGCCAGGCGGGTGTTTTTGTCTTTGACGGTGTTGCCAAGGCGATTGCTGGTGGTATCAAAATCGGCAAACAAGCCTTTAATGTCATGTTCAGAAGGGTAACCATTAGCGGAAGATTCGATGGCGACAAAGATGGCGGCCAGGTCGGTATTCAGACTTTCGTTAGTGTTGGCACCAGCAACGATTTTGGCAAACAGTTGGCTGGGGTAAATGAAATAGCCCTTGGTTTTGATGGCGTCATCTTTGATTTCTGGGGTGATGACGCTGTCCGACAACTCAGCATAGCGGATGCTGTCATCACCGCCTTCGATGTATGCTGCAAAGTTTTCGCTGATGAAGCGATAGAACAGGGTACCGAGCACGTATTGCTTGAAATCCCAACCATCGACGGCACCACGCACATCGTTGGCGATTTGCCATATTCTGCGTTGCAGTTCGGCGCGTTGTTGAATACTTGTCATGATGTTGTTCCTATTGACCATAGTTCACATTTGAGCAGCTGCATTCTTCATTCCTGAATCTGTTCATTGATGGTTTGACCGTAACTTTTGGGAGGACACCACCTGATTCCTCGCTCCCTCTTTGTTCTGGAGAGCGGCGGAGCCATCAAGCAAACAACGCCACCAGTCCATCCAATCCCACAAAGTTAAATGCCACATCCGCTTGCGCGCGCACCACGGGTTTGGCGCGGAAAGCGACGGATAAGCCAGCAATCCCCATCATGGCCAAGTCGTTGGCCCCATCGCCCATGACGATGGCTTGTTCGGGCGTAATGCCTAGTTTGGCGCAGGTACGTAACACGGTATTCTTTTTTTCTTCCGCATCGACGATATCACCAAGCACGCGGCCACTTAATTTGCCATCGATAATTTCCAGCACGTTGGCATGAGTGTGATTGAGATTGAGTCGGGTTTTGATGCGATCGGTGAAGAAGGTAAAGCCACCGGACACCAGCAAAGTTTGCAAGCCTGCTTGCTGTACGGCTTTCAACATCGCTTCAGCGCCTGGCGATAGACCTAGTCTTTCATCGTAAACACGCTGCAAGGCGGCGGCATCCAAGCCTTTTAACAAGGCCACGCGTTGGTTCAAACTGGTGCGGAAGTCGATTTCGCCACGCATGGCGGCTTCTGTGATGGCAGCGACTTGTGGTTTCAAACCTTGCATGTCGGCAATTTCATCGATGCATTCAATCGTGATCAGGGTGGAATCCATATCCATTGCCAATAACTTGAAATCGGATAAGCGATGCGTCTTATCCAAAAAATGTGCGTCTAACTTTTCTTCATAGCACAGGCTATCGATTTGCTTTTTTAACTCAGGCGTGTAGGCAATATTTTCACAGCGATAAGCATGTGGATGGATGGTCGTAATGCGCTCTGCACCCGCCATGTCGGCGATGCGATGAATGATTGTGCGTAAATCAGGAGCAATCGGAGAAGCGTCGGTGGCGGCTTGCAGAATCAGGTTCATGATGAAATGAGAAATTATGAAGTTAAAGAACGAATCGTGGTTTTGATTTGATTGACCCGTGTTGTTAGGTCCGGCATGTTGGCGCTGATGCGTAATTTGTCTTGGCCATTGAGTGTGATGTGGCGATTCTTTTGTATCAGGCTGATGATGCGCATGCCGTCGATAGGCGGATTTTTAATGAATTGCAACACGGCGGCTTCACTATGCGCATCGATTTTGACGATGCCGACCGTTTTGGCCGTGATCCGCAGGCGATGGGTTTCAAACAGCGCTTTAGCAGGATCAGGTAATTGACCAAAACGATCGATCAACTCTTCCTGCAAATCATTGATGGCTTCTTGCGTGGTGCAATTGGCTAGGCGTTTGTAAACCGATAGCCGCTCATGCACATCGCCGCAAAAGCTATTCGGCAGCAGGGCGGGGGTGTGCAGATTGATTTCTGTGGTGCTGGAAAGCGGTGCCGCCAGGTCGGGTTCTTCGCCATTTTTTAAGGCTCGGACGGCTTCATTCAGCATGTCGGAATAGAGCTGGAAGCCAATTTCATGCATCTCGCCGGATTGATTGTCACCCAGCA
This sequence comes from uncultured Burkholderiaceae bacterium, assembly GCA_964568305.1. GTDB lineage: Bacteria > Pseudomonadota > Gammaproteobacteria > Burkholderiales > Burkholderiaceae_D > JAGKXB01. The sequence continues at coordinate 1,712 of CAZMPS010000065.1, read as the reverse complement.
CTTCACCGGCACCACGGATTTCCAGATCGTGCATGGCGAGATAAAAACCGCTGCCCAATTCTTCCATTTGCACAATCGCATCTAAGCGACGTTGCGCTTGTTTGGTCAAACCCTGCACATCGTGTACCAACAAATAAGCATACGCCTGATGATGCGAGCGTCCGACGCGGCCACGCAACTGGTGCAATTGCGCCAGACCGAACTTATCAGCGCGATGCATGATGATGGTGTTGGCGCTTGGTACGTCGATCCCGGTTTCAATAATCGTGCTGCATAGCAAAATATTGAAGCGCTGAGCGACGAAATCGCGCATGACTTTTTCCAAATCCTGTTCATGCATTTGACCATGCGCAACCCCGATCCGCGCTTCTGGTAATAACAGCTCCAGCATGGCTTTGCGGTTATTAATGGTTTCGACTTCATTATGCAAAAAGTACACCTGACCGCCGCGCTTCAACTCACGCAGGCATGCTTCTCGGATGATGGAGTCGCTTTCATCGCGCACAAAGGTTTTAATCGCCAGCCGTTTTTGCGGCGCTGTGGCGATGATGGAGAAATCGCGCAATCCTTCCAACGCCATACCCAAGGTGCGGGGAATGGGCGTTGCAGTCAGTGTCAAGACATCAATCTCCGCCCGCAATGCTTTCAAGGCTTCTTTTTGACGGACGCCAAAACGATGCTCTTCATCGATGATGATCAATCCCAGACGGGTGAACTTGATGTCATCGGATAGCAATTTATGCGTGCCGATGACGATGTCGACCGTGCCGTCTTGCATACCTTTGATGGCCAGGGCGATTTCTTTGCTGCTACGAAAGCGCGAGAGTTCTGCGATGCGAACCGGCCAATCGGCAAAGCGGTCGGCAAAGGTTTGGGCATGTTGTTCTGCCAACAAGGTAGTCGGCGCCAAAATCGCCACTTGTTTGCCACCCATGACAGCGATGAAAGCAGCGCGCAAGGCGACTTCTGTTTTACCAAAACCGACATCGCCGCAAATCAATCTATCCATCGGCTTGCCGCTGGTCATATCTTCTAATACCGCATTGATGGCAGCGGCCTGGTCGGCGGTTTCTTCAAAACCAAAACCGGCAGCAAATGCCTGGTAATCATGTGCTGAATAGTTAAACGCATGACCAACCCGCATTGCACGGCGTGCATACAAATTCAGCAATTCAGCCGCCGTATCCCGTATTTGCTCTGCTGCTTTGCGTTTTGCTTTTTCCCACTGCGGGGAGCCCAGCGCGTGCAGCGGCGCATTTTCTGGTGCGGCACCTGAGTAGCGTGAAATCACATGCAACTGCGATACCGGTACGTAGAGCTTGGTGTCTTTGGCGTATTCTAGGTTGAGAAATTCCGTTTCGCCATCGCCCATATCCATGCTGATCAAACCCATGTAGCGCCCTATGCCATGATGGCTATGGACGATGGGATCGCCGATTTTCAGTTCGGATAAGTCGCGTACCATGGCTTCAACTTGGCTGGCAGCTTCTTGTTTTTTTGTCCCTATGCGGCGACTGGAACCAGCGTATAGCTCAGTTTCGGTAATAAATACCAACTTGTCGTAGGCAAAGCCCGCATGCAGCGGCGCCACACCCAGCATCAATGGCGCGCTGATATTGAAGAAGTCGGCATAGCCATCGCACAGTGCTAAATGTCCAAAGTCATAGTCGTTGAAATATTGCATCAGCGTTTCACGACGACCACTTGATTCG
>CAZMPS010000064.1:0-8273 GCA_964568305.1 uncultured Burkholderiaceae bacterium | reverse complement strand
ACTCCGAAGACGTGCATCATAGCGAGTTATCGCCCTCTCGTCAAATACAAAATGCGTGAACGAATCAGTCCCTTAAGCATCGTACTTTATTGCAGGCTAAATAAATTGACTTGTTGAGTTTTTATGTAAAACGATTGGTTATCCTGACTCAGTTTTGTACAAATGCTCCCATAAAGATTAGAATAAATAGCAACATTAGTTGCATTTGATGGCATTGAAGCGACGTGTTTATCATCCCATTGTGAAGAGTTTGATAGACTATTGTCTTTTAGACCCATATCAGATTTATGAAATATCGGCGATATTCTTTGATTATTGATGTCATATACAAGCACATTAACCTGTGAATCGGTGGAATTTCTTAATCTGCGCGCTCCGCTAACATTTGTTGCACTAACAGTAGGGGCTTTTATCGCTTCCTCAAAACTTTTTAGACATGTTGTTTGATTACTCGCTCCTGTTACAGCTAACACAGTCGCTCTTCTATACGTAATTGAAATATTATTCTGATCAATGTTTTGACAAAGTACATTTTGACCATAAGAATAAATAGCTACTCTTTTTGCATTTGACGGTATGAAGCGACCTTCACGGTAATTCCATGTGAACGGCAAACCCGTTCCATTGACTTTTACATCTATCCTTTTGTTATTCGCGTCATAAAGAATCACATCAAGTTGCATAGGAGCCTGATTCGTTAATGTGTATGTAGTAGGATTTTCTGCAGGAATGGCCGTTGCTTGTAATGCTTCTCCAAGTGTGCTTGCACACACCGTATCAGCAGCAGTTGCCTCTTCCATTTTGACAACTGTCAAAATTAAACTCAATAAAATTAATGTAAATGTTTTCATTTCCCCTCCTAAAATATTGCCCAAAAGAAATTTAACATTTTCAAAAACTTTTAGCAACCCAATTAATTTGTCAGAATAAATTGCATTAAATCCAATAAAAAAGGAAAGTACGTCTATTTCGACGTAATCAGGAAACACTATTTGGAACCACACCGAATACATTGATGATGTACTCTTATTCAAATTTAGTGTATCTTGGCATGTTGTTTTTATAATCATAATTATGTTTGATTCCCATCTCGATTCTCATTGTTCGCTTTCCGCTCACATTGAGATGCCTACGGTGCCTGCTGTTTGTTTCGAAGACTTCGGTTTATCGAGCGAAATTTTGCGCGCGCTTGCTGATCAATCTTATGTCCATCCTACGCCGATACAGGCTGCGGCGATTCCGGTCATATTGCAAGGTCGGGATGTTATGGGTGCTGCGCAAACTGGTACGGGTAAAACGGCTAGTTTTTCGCTGCCTATCATTCAACTTTTATTGGCACATGCTAATACCAGTGCATCGCCTGCACGTCACCCAGTTCGTGCGCTGATTTTGACGCCTACGCGTGAATTGGCGATACAAGTGGCTGAAAATGTGAAGATTTATTCGCAACACACGCCCTTGCGTTCGGCAGTCCTGTTTGGTGGCGTGGATATCGTGGCACAAACGATGGCGTTGCGTAATGGAGTAGAAATCATCATCGCCACGCCTGGTCGCTTGTTGGATCATGTGCAGCAAAAAACGGTGAATCTGTCACAAACGCAGATTTTGGTGATGGATGAAGCAGATCGCATGCTGGATATGGGATTCCTTCCCGATTTGCAGCGTATTGTGAATTTGTTACCTAAGCAAAGGCAAAATTTATTATTCTCTGCCACTTTTTCGGGTGAAATCAAAAAATTAGCGAATAGCTTTCTGACTGCTCCTGCAGTAATTGAAGTCGCACGTAGCAATGCTACCGCCGACAAAGTCACGCAGGTCGTCTACAAAGTACAAGAAGAAACAAAGTCACAGGTGGTGGTGCATTTGATCCGCAGCCATGCTTTGCGACAGGTTATCGTGTTTTCTAATACCAAAATTGGCGCGTCACGTTTGGCACGACACTTGGAGCAGGAAGGCATTAAAGCCGCTGCGATTCACGGTGATAAAACCCAATTGGAGCGCATCGCCTCGCTGGATGCGTTCAAAAATGGTGACATTGACGTGTTGGTTGCAACCGATGTGGCTGCGCGTGGTTTAGATATTGCGGAATTACCGTGCGTCATCAATGTTGATTTGCCTTATAACGCGGAAGATTATGTGCATCGAATTGGTCGTACCGGTCGCGCTGGAGCGTCAGGAGATGCAATTTCGCTGTATTCAGACAAAGAGCTTCCTTTGCTGCAAGATATTGAAAAGTTAATCAAACATTCTATAGTGCAAGCAGAATTGGTTGGCTTTACACCAGTGCTGGCACGACCTTCTGCTAATGCTGAACGCTCTGGTGCACGTGAGCGTCATGGTAGTGGTTATCAAGCGACAGCAACTTATGCACCCCGCAAAGAAAAAATCGATCCTTGGTTTTTAAAGCCATATGAGCCTGCGCAATCATCTGCACCGACTTCTACATCGGCACCGGCATCTGCATCGGATGCAAAAAACAAGCACAAGGTGGCTGTTTTGTTGGGCGGTATTCCTAAAGCCTAAGCAATATCATCTTTGTTTTTTATCTTTTTCTTACTTCTTTTCATTCATGCGCCCGGAATATATCCTTACTCTTTCTTGCCCCGATCAGCGTGGCATTGTGCATCGTGTGTCAGGATTTTTATCTGATCGTTGCTGCAATATCCTCGATTCTGCGCAATATGGTGATGCGCGGTCACAACTTTTCTTTATGCGGGTGCATTTCTCAGTCGATGATTCGGCGCTAACAGATGCTGCGTTGCGCCAAGATTTTTCTATTCTGGCAGCGAGTATGAATATGCATGCGCAATTGCATGATGCCCATACCAAGCCACGCCTGATGTTGATGGTGTCTAAGATTGGGCATTGTTTGAATGATTTGCTGTTTCGCTATAAGAGCGGCATTTTGAACGTGGAAATTCCCGCCATTGTGTCGAATCACCGGGATTTCGAGCAGTTAGCTGCTAGCTACAACATTCCTTTTCATCATGTGCCATTAGAGACAGGCGCATCATTTGAAGCTAAACGTGCGCAAGAAGAACGAATCTTGGAATTGATTAAAAAGCATCAGATTGATTTGGTCGTGTTAGCGCGTTATATGCAGATTTTGTCTGCACCTATGTGTCAGGCTTTACAAGGCAGAGCAATCAATATTCATCACTCTTTTGTGCCTAGTTTTAAAGGCGCCAAACCCTATTATCAAGCACATGAGCGTGGCGTGAAGCTGATTGGTGCGACGGCGCACTTTGTGACCAGTGATTTGGATGAAGGTCCGATTATTGAACAAGATGTTGAGCGCGTTGACCATGCCATGGATGCCGATACATTGACCGCCATTGGGCGTGATGTGGAATGCGTGGTATTAGCACGCGCCGTGAAGTGGTTTGTTGAGCACCGCATTTTGCTGAATGCGCATAAAACCGTGGTGTTTAAATAATTAAATAATTATTAAAAAATTCCATGGCACTCAAAGCAACGATTTTTAAAGCCGATGTCCAAATCGCGGACATGGATCGTCATTATTATCAAGATCATGCTCTGACATTGGCGCGTCATCCTTCGGAAACGGATGAGCGCATGATGGTGCGTTTATTGGCCTTTGTTCGGCATGCGCATGCTGAATTGAGTTTTACCAAGGGGTTGTTTGATACCGATGAGCCAGATTTGTGGCAAAAAGATTTAACCGGCGCGATTGATCTTTGGGTAGAAGTCGGCCAGCCAGATGAAAAACGCTTACTCAAAGCCTGTGGCCGCGCCGCGCAAGTGGTGGTGTATTGCTACAGCAACAGCAGCCAGATATGGTGGAATGGCATCAGCGCCAAGTTGACACGCACACGCAATTTGACTGTGTATGCGATTCCTCCAGCAACCAGTTTGGCTTTGTCAGAATTGGCGCGGCGTACTATGCAGTTGCAATGCACTGTGCAAGACGGGCAAATTTGGGTGATGCATGGGAATAATACGGTGCAAGTCGATTTGACCGCATTACTTTAAGACGCGATGTAACCACGCGCCGATATCGGCGATTTCCTTTTCGCAGACCGAATGTTGCATGGTGTATTCATGCCATTCAACGTTGTAAGCAAGCGTTTGCAATAAATCCCGTGATTGTTGTGCACGTGCGAAGGGAACAACGTTGTCAGCATTGCCATGCGCCATGAAAATTGCTGTGTGTTGATTGGCTGGATGGCGCTCCGCTGCTACGGTTGCCTGCAAAGGCACGTAGCCTGATAAACAAAGCAAACCAGCCAATTTTTCTGGATGACGCAATCCTGTTTGCAAAGCCATCGCACAGCCTTGTGAAAAACCAGCTAATACAATCCTATCAGCTGTGATGCCACGGGATTTTTCCTTAGCGATCAATCGTTCGATAGCGTTTTGCGATGCGCGTAATCCGGCTTCATCTTCACGTTTTTGCAAATCCTGATTGAACAAGTCATACCAGGCAGGCATCACGTAACCGCCATTGATGCTAACTGGCATGCTGGGTGCGTGTGGAAAAACAAAACGGATCGCAGGACAGTTGCTCAGATCAAGTTGCTGCACGATAGGCGCAAAATCATAGCCATCCGCACCCAAGCCATGCATCCAAATTACAGCAGCGCTTGGGTTGGGGGCGGATTCAATTTCAAGCGTGTCTAAGAGAGCGTTTGCAGGATTAGGCATCATCGTCTTCTTCGCCTTCTTCTTCCTCGTTATCATTTTTATCTTGCTTGCCGGATGTTTTGGCCTGCAATTGTTTGAGGATTTGGAAAATCTCACGATACGCTTTGGGTGGCTTGTTTTCAGCTTGTTCCTTGCGGGCATTGCGGATCAAGGTACGCAATTGCTGGGCATCCAGTTCAGGATGTTGCTTTAATAATTCTGTCAGTGCATTTTCATCGCTTAATAATTTTTCACGACGACGCTCCAACGCATGCATGGCGGCGGTGTCGGCTTTGGACAAACCTTTCCAGCTATCCATGGTTTTTTGGATAACGGCGAGTTCTTCCGGCTCGAGAGTACGCATTTTTTTGCCAACATATTGAAGCTGCCGACGGCGGCCCTCATGGTCTTTGATCAATTGGCATTCCAGAATCGCATCGCGTACATCTTCTGGCATGGCAAGCCGTTTTATACGGTCGCGTGGTTCGGCGACGAGTTCAGCGCCTAGTTTTTGCAAATCCGACATCTCGCGTTTGCGTTGAGATTTGGATGGTTTTTCATATTCTTGCTCGAATTCGTTGGATTGGAAGCCGCAAGCGCCTCTATTAGGATTTGGCATAGTGGGAATGAAAATGAAGAGCCACAAGGCTGATTTGTAAACGGCTGCTATCATAACTGTTTTTACACATATTTATATTCAAAGAAACCAAGCTCATGACAATGACTGACTCCGTATTTATTTATAGCCAAGATCAGCTACGACAACTGGCGCAAGACGTGCTGCGATATGCGCAAGAAAGAGGCGCATCCGATGCGGCTGTTGAGTTCAGTGAGGGCAATGGTTTATCCGTCAGCGTTCGTAAAGGAAAAATCGAAACCATCGAGCAAAACAAGGATAAAGGCATGGGTGTGACCGTATTGTTGGGTCAACGGCCTCATGTGCGACGCGGCAATGCTAGTACCTCAGATTTCTCAGCGCAGGCGCTAAAAGACACGGTAGATGCTGCTTACAACATCGCAATGTATACCGCAGAAGATGATTGCGCTGGCTTGCCTGAAGCGGATACTTTGGAAATGCAGCCAAAGGATTTGCAATTGTGTTACCCATGGTTAATTTCAGTCGAGCAAGCGATTGAATTGGCCACGCGCGCTGAAGCAGCGGCGTTTGCGGTGGATAAACGCATCACGAATAGCGAAGGTGCTGGCGTATATGTGCAGCAATCGCATTTTGTCCACGCCAATTCACGTGGATTTATGGGGGGCTATCCTTACTCACGCCACACGATTTCTGTCGCACCAATTGCAGGCAAAGGTGCCAAAATGCAGCGCGATGATTGGTACTCTTCCGTCCGTGATCCTCAAAAATTGGCAGAACCCGAAGCCATAGGTCGTTATGCCGCAGAACGTGCTTTGGCGCGTTTGAATGCGCGTACTCTAGAAACACGCAAATGCCCAGTGTTATTCGAAGCACCATTGGCGGTAGGTTTGCTTGGTGCGTTTGTGCAAGCCGTATCGGGCGGTGCGTTGTATCGCAAGTCGAGTTTCTTGCTAGATAGCTTGGGTACGCAAGTCTTCCCTTCTCATATACAAATTGTGGAAGATCCACATATCGTGGGCGGTGTGGGTTCTGCACCATTTGATGAAGAAGGCGTAAAAACCTATAAACGTGATGTAGTCAAGGATGGCGTGGTGCAGGCTTATTTTCTCTCCACCTATTCAGCACGCAAGTTGGGGATGAAAACGACGGGAAATGCAGGTGGTTCGCATAATTTGTCCTTGACTTCATCATTAACCAAAGCTGGTGATGATTTCGAGGCGATGCTGAAAAAATTGGATACCGGTTTGCTGGTGACAGAATTGATGGGGCAAGGCATCAATTATGTGACCGGAGATTACTCACGCGGTGCGTCTGGTTATTGGGTGGAACATGGTGTCATTCAATATCCTGTAGAAGAAATTACAATAGCCGGCAATGTGAAGGATATGTTTCAGCAAATCCTGGCAGTGGGCACAGATACCCTGACACGTGGTACCAAACAAACGGGTTCCATCCTGATTGAAAGTATGACGGTTGCAGGTGGTTGACTTTTTTGGGGGGATCCCCATATTAAGTTTGCTGATGTTTTACGTTGATGTTTTTAAGTTGTAGTGAAGTTTGATTAATCAAAAATTAATTTTATTTGGTTTTTATTTTTAAAAGGAAAGAGTATGTTGACTGTAGGACAATCATTACCCGATTTTGCAGGTGAAGTTTTGTTGCCAAATGGTGAATTCGCACCATTCAAATTGGCGGATCAAAAAGGAAAATGGGTCGTATTATTCTTTTATCCTTTGGATTTCACCTTTGTGTGCCCCACTGAAATCAAGGCATTCAATCAATTGCAAAGCGAGTTTGCTAAATTGAATACAGTATTAGTCGGCGCATCAGTTGATTCCGTACATTGCCATAAAGCATGGACTGAAAATGGTTTGGGCAAGTTGAGTTTCCCATTGATCGGCGATTTGAACCGTGAATTGGCACAAGGCTGTGGCGTGTTGGCACCAGAAGGCTTCTCGCATCGCGCAACGTTTATTGCGAATCCAGAAGGCGTGATCGAATCTGTTTCCATCAATAGCAGCAATGTTGGTCGTTCTGCTGAAGAAACATTGCGCTTGTTGCAAGCGTTACAACAAGGTGGTTTGACTGCTTGTGGTTGGGAACCAGGTCAGCCTTTGCTCAAAGTAGCTTAATTGGCTTAACGATATTAAGTTTTAAGTAATAAAACCCCCCGTCAAATTGTTTTGACGGGGGGTTTTATTTATGTGCTCTCATTTTATGTACTTTGCTTTATTGCGGCACAGTTTCTTTAAAAGAAGGCCGTTCAGACAACTTATCGAATAGCTTCCCTAAATTGGGATAATCCGCGCGCCAGTTGATTTCTGGGAAGCGAAATGACAACCAACCCAGAGCACAGCCAACCGCAACATCGGACAAGCTGTAGTGATTGCCAACAAAAAATGGTGCGTCGGCCAAACCAAGTGACATGGCTTTCAAGCCTGCATCAACTTTAGTCATTTGACGTTTGATCCAAGCCGCGCTTTGCAGGTTTTCTGGGCGTTGTGTTTTTTCCAGTCGTATCAAGATCGCTGCTTCTAACACGCCATCTGCTAGCGCTTCCCAACATTTGACTTTGGCGCGCTCACGTCCAGAGGATGGAAGGAGTTTGCATACAGGCGTCAATGTATCCAAATATTCCGTAATCACATGTGAATCAAACATAGCATCGCCATCTTCCATGATCAAACAAGGTACTTTGCCCAATGGATTTGCATCTTGAATCGTGGTGTCTTCTGCCCAGACATTTTCCAGAACAAAAGTGTAATCCAGTTTTTTTTCCGCCATCACGATGCGGACTTTGCGTACATAAGGGCTTGCGAGTGAACCAATGAGTTTCATGGAATGTATAAAGAGTTGAATATTTGAAGAGATTGATGAGGCCAATTATTGCTTAATTATTGCTTAATTGTTGACTTAATCGCTGCGATTGTATCATTGATGGTAGTTTTCCTTGAGGCAAATTCTGTACCATCTTTATTGTAAGCGTCCAACCCAACCACATTGGCCGAAATTGAATTGATTTACTAGAAAT
>CAZMPS010000063.1:0-8285 GCA_964568305.1 uncultured Burkholderiaceae bacterium | reverse complement strand
ATTCAGCACTGGTAGCAACATTCAAACCGCCAAAATAAAAACCTGAAGCACTGCCAGTCATGGTGCAAGGGGGGGGCGGCGGTAGCGGTGGCTCCATACATGGAAAAAAATATCGCACAAACCAAAACCAAACCCATTTTGATGTATTAGTACATCGACTTATTACAGAAAGAATCAGGGTTCCCCATATCAAGCTCCTCGTTACTGTTTTCCCATTCAAACATCAAATATTAAATGTTTGGGCATCTGGATGACACCCGGCAAGGAAAATCATCATTTCGCTGGCGTCCTTCGAGAGATAAAAGCGCACCATCTTTTCATTGAACTCTTGTGCCTTGGCAGCAGACACGCTGATGGCATCAATGCCATGCGACATGAGGACACCATTCATCATGAAACGTGACGTGCGCTTGTTGCCATCGAAGAAAAACTGTTGCAATGCGCCAAATAAAAAGAAAGCCGTTGCCCGCTCGAATGGTTCACAAGCTTGCAACGCATCCACTCCTTGATCGAATACCCGATTCAATTCCGGCGCACCAGCCAAGGTTGGCAACGGCGTATAGCGTCCATATTCACCAAGACCGACATCCGGGGTGTAGTTCGTTTCCTGCCCCTCGCCACGAAACATTCCCCACTCTAACGCTTCCTCGCGAGCAACGATGCCATTTAGTTCTGTGAATACAGATTTAGAAAGAGAAAACTGACCGCTCTTGACCATCGCCTGCAAGCGTTTGGAGCTTTCTGCAAGATTCAGGATTTGATCCTGATCGGAAATCTTACGACCGCCAATAGTTACGCCATCCAGCAACGTTTTAACTTCTGCGAAAGTAAATGGATTGCCTTCAAGCACCGAAGCATCCCAGACAAACTCCGGCAGCATCTTGTGAAAGCGAAAGCAAACCCGCTCAACCGAGTGACATGGAACAGAAACCGGCACTACCAATCTGTCCCATCCGAAACCAAGCGCATCAAAAAGAGTCATATTTAAAATAATTTCTTGGCCACTTTCCACAAACCACCCAACATAACAGGCACCACGGCTGCTGCCACACCGACTAACACGATAGTATTTAAATGATCGCGAATTAAAGGAATACCGCCAAAGAAATACCCCGCAGAAACGAGACCGACCACCCAGATTAAGGCACCAGTAATATTAAAAAACTGGAATTTAGCAAAGGTCATATTCGACACACCCGCCACAAAAGGAGCGAAAGTACGCACGATGGGGACGAAGCGGCACAGAATAATCGTCTTACCGCCGTGTTTTTCAAAGAAAGCGTGGGTTTTTTGCAAGGCTTGTTTGTCTAACCATTGGTAATCATGGGTAAATACTTTTTGCCCAATAGCAGCACCTATCCAATAATTGACGGTATTACCCAAAATAGCGGCAGTGACTAATAAAGTCATCAACACCCAAATATTCAACGCACCTTCTGCACAAAAAGCACCGGCGATGAATAACAAAGTATCTCCAGGCAAAAAAGGCAAAACGACCAATCCTGTTTCGCCAAAAATAATTCCAAACAACACGGCATAGATCAAAGTGCCATATTCAGCAATCAGCGTACCAAGCGCTTTGTCGACATTTAAAACAATATCAAGCAATTGAGTGAAGTCCACTATATCCCCTTACACCTTTCAATATTTTATCAATTTCACAACTTAAATAAACGCTTACTACTTACTACGCGTTACGGACTACTCATCACCTATCTCATCAGACACACCATCATCTTTCCTGGCCTGCTGCCGCTCCCACATTTGCGCATACATACCTTGCGCGGCCAGCAATTCTTGATGTGTACCACGCTCAATAATCCGACCATGATCTAGTACGAGAATTTGCGCCGCATCGGCAATTGTGGATAGACGATGGGCGATTACCAAGCTAGTACGATTCTTTGCAATGAATTTCAACTGCGCCTGAATCGCTTGTTCCGCCTTGGAATCCAATGCAGAAGTGGCCTCATCAAAAATTAATATCGCTGGATTTTTTAACAAGGTTCTGGCGATAGCGATGCGTTGTTTCTCTCCGCCAGACAACTTCAGGCCACGCTCACCGACTATTGTCTCATAAGCCTCTGGAAGGCTTTCAATAAAATCATGAATGGATGCAGCCTTGGCCACCGAGATGATTTCATCCTGACTAGCACCCGGTTTTCCATACGCGATGTTGTAAGCAATGGTGTCATTAAACAAAACTGTATCCTGCGGCACGATGCCTATCGCTGCACGCAATGACGCCTGTGTTACCTCACGCAAATCCTGTCCGTCGATGGTAATGCTACCTTGGTTGACTTCATAAAAACGAAACAATAAGCGCGACAAAGTAGATTTGCCAGAACCGCTATGACCAACCACTGCCACCGTGGTGCCAGCTTCAATCGTAAAGTCCACATCAAACAAAATTTGTCGTTTAGCTTCATAGCTAAAATCAACGCGAGAAAACTGGATTTGTGCTCCTTGTACCCGCAAAGGCTGCGCATTTGGCGCATCCTGGACTTCTTTATGTTGCTCAAGCAATCCAAACAAACGCTCCATATCGGCCAGACTTTGTTTGATTTCACGATAAATCACGCCCAAAAAGTTCAAAGGGATGTACAACTGAATCATGAAAGCATTAACCAATACCAAATCACCCAAAGTCATGCTGCCATCCACTACACCCTGAGCAGCACGCCACAAAATCAGCGTCACAGCGACAGCAATAATCAATGACTGCCCACTATTTAATAATGAAAGGGAAGTCTGTGATTTGACTGCCGCTGCCTCAAACTGCTGTAAACCTTCATCATAACGACGCGCTTCAACCTCTTCATTACCAAAATACTTCACGGTCTCGTAATTGATCAGAGCATCCATCGCTCGAGTATTGGCCTTGGAGTCGAGCTCATTCATGGTGCGCCGGAAATGTGTCCGCCACTCGGTTACCAATACCGTAAACAAAATGTATAAAACCAGTGCCGCAGCCGTGATAATCGAAAACCACACATCATAATGCAGCGCCAAATACGCAATCACCAAGGCGATTTCAACCAGCGTCGGCAGAATACTAAACAATGTGTACGACACCAAAGATGAAATACCACGCGTACCACGCTCAATATCACGCGTCACACCACCAGTTTGACGACTCAAATGGAAACGCAATGACAAAGCATGTAAATGACGAAACGCACGCAAAGCCACCGCGCGTACCGCGCGCTGGGTCACTTTGGCAAAGAGAAATTCACGCAACTCAGTAAACACTGTGGTTGCTAAGCGCAAACAGCCATAAGCAAACAAAAGTCCTAGCGGCAATACCAAGATATGCGCAGCATGAATATTGCTCATGTGATCAACCAAATTTTTCAACAACAATGGCACGCCGATGTTAGCTACTTTAGCGCCAATTAGGCAAAACAAAGCCAGCAAAACACGCCATTTGTAAACCCATAAATACGGAAATAAAGTCTTCAATGTCGCCCAGTCATTACGCGAAATACTTTCCTTATTGGAGTGAGATATAGGAGATGGAGAAGAAGATGAATATGAGCGATGGCGCATAAAAATGAAATTGAATAAAAATTAGAAAATACGCAAAAGAATGCTTAAAACAATATTTAAAACGATGCTAGGAAAGCACTAAAAAAATAAGAAGAGGAGTACACTCTGCAAATGATCGCAGTGAAAAACGAGCTTCTTCTCAACCCAAAAAGTAATGCCATAGGTGAAATATGAAAAATTCTTCGCGGACAATTCGAATTGCTGCCATCGCCACTATTGCAGCCTCAAGCATTTGCGCTTTGGGACTAGTTATTTTTCCTGACTACTTACCCTTTAAGACAAAACAAGACCAAACCGCGCACAATTCTGCCGCTGCAAGTCTAACGCAAGCGTCCAACACAACCACCAATTCTGCACCTGCCTCAACATCCCAAACAGCATTATTACAAATACCATTTGGAAACGCTTTCTCTAGCAATAATGCCAACAATATAAAAAACGCATCCGCCACTACACAAGAAATCACCTCACCTGCATTCAACATCACGCTCCCAAGCCTGGATAAAACACAACTAGCTAAGCTACAAGAAGAAGATCAGCGCCAAGCTGGCAAAATAGGCGCACCAACACGTGAAGGTATCGTGCGTGATGTCCCAAACAATATGCAACAAGTGAATCTGAACGGATTACCTTGGCAAACAACAACGCAAGGCGGCAGTATGGCGTCTTTCGACATTAGCAGCCCCGATGCCCAAGCAATACGCGTCAAACTGGAAATGCCCGTTAATAGCCAACCCATGTTTCTCAGCTTTGTTGATAAGTTTGGACACGCCACTGAACCGGTTGCATGGAGTGATTTATCGAATGGCACACTAAGTAGCTGGAGCCCCTTACTGGACGGCGATCGGATTCGAGTAGAAATCTTTTCACCGAATGGCACACCAGAACAAGCACTGCAATTATCCGTCGCACAAATCGCCCATATCTACAAAGGACAGCAAATAGCATTGAGTCAAGCCAGACTGGGCAACGACCAAATCAGTGGCACCGCAGGCGCATGCTCCTACAACGCCAGCTGCGTCAATAACGGCAATCCGAGCGCTGCTTATACCAATGCTGAAAACGCTGTGGCACGTATCAGTTTCATTTCCGGCTCTTCGTCCTATTTATGTTCTGCCTCTCTAGTTGGGAAAAGCAACAGCGACGGCTATCTGTTGACAGCTGCGCATTGCATTAGTGATGCGACGACCGCATCGACACTGTCAACTCGCTGGTTTTATCAAAAAACAGGATGCTCCAACACAGACGACTCACGACTAACCAATATTGGTGGCGGTGCCAGCTTGATCGTCAGCGATCAAAGCAAGGATTTGACGCTACTAAAATTAAAATTAGCCGCACCAAGCACCGTCACAGCACTGTCAGTCGCATCAAATGGATTGACTACCGGAACTGGTTTTATTGGCATTCATCATCCATCGGGCGATTATAAAAAAGTCAGTGAAGGTACGGTGTCTGGTATTGCAAACAGCACGTTTGGAGGAATTAGCAACTCCATCAAAACTTATCAAGTAAGATGGAAAACCGGAATCACAGCACCTGGCTCAAGCGGTAGCCCGATGCTTGGATGGGATGGTACCCAATATACCGTCACAGGTGCGCTGACTGGCGGCTCATCCAGCTGCCAACGCCTAACCGGCACCGATATGTATTCCGTCATGTCAGACTTTTATCCACAAATTGCCTCTTATGTCACGGCAAACACCACAACACCTTCTTCTCCATCTACTCCTTCTACACCATCCACCCCAACAACGCCAAGTACCCCAAGCACACCATCCACACCCACGATTGCGGATGGCAGATATACCATCAACACCGATGACGGTAAGAATCTAGCCTCCATTCCATTCTATTTTTCAGACAACCGTATCCTGCCAATTGCGTTATTGAGTGGTACTGTCCCATCGTACTACACACCAATTAAATGGATACAAGTCAGTAATACGACAAATACAACCAATACAACAGGCACTGCCAAACTAGCGATTTTGGGCTATCCCATCATCGCACCCAACACGATAGGCCAAAGCGTTTACAGCCCTTTAAACACCAATTTAATCAAGAGCACGGATACCAGCACTTTCACCATTGAACCTACCGGCAAGCTTACGAATGGAAAAAATGCTTATCGCATTCGTGCAATTTTCTCCAATTCTTCTACCTCTATTTGTCTAGGCACAGCGCAATTAACAGGCAATGATCTTGTTAGTCGGCTTATTAAAGCCGCAGGTAATAATTTACGCGCCAGCAATGGTATCGTTTCGGTCGCTTGCGATAGCAAAGATGTGCTAAAAATCAGTTTTGATACAAAATAATGTCGTTTAAAAAATTTATTTATGCAATCTATGCAATTTATGCAACTCATGACATCAACCGATCCTACTTTTCATCAGGAATTAAAAACTATTCGGCGTGATATTCATGCTCATCCAGAGCTGTGCTTTGAAGAGCAACGCACGGCCGAGGTTGTGGCAAAAAAACTAACAGAATGGAATATCCCCATTATCCGTGGTTTAGCAGTTACAGGCGTAGTTGGCATCATCAAAAAAGGGAACAGCACACGAGCCATCGGCCTGCGTGCGGACATGGATGCCTTGCCGATGCAAGAAATCAATACGTTTGCCCATACTTCACAGCATCCAGGAAAAATGCACGCCTGCGGCCATGACGGGCATACCGCGATGTTGTTGGGAGCCGCATATTATTTATCGAAATACGGGAATTTTGATGGTACGGTTTTCCTGATTTTCCAACCAGCCGAAGAAGGTGGTGGTGGTGCCAAACGCATGATGGACGAGCAACTATTCACCCTTTGCCCCATGCAAGCCATTTATGGCATGCATAACTGGCCTGGCATGGCAGTTGGCAGTTTTGGCGTCACCGCAGGGCCGATGATGGCATCCAGCAATGAATTCAAAATCACAGTTCAAGGCAAAGGTGCCCATGCTGCACAACCAAATCGTGGTATTGATCCCATCATGGTCGCGATTCAAATCGCACAAAGCTGGCAAAGCATTATTACGCGCAATAAAAATCCACTGGACGCCGCTGTGCTTTCTATCACCCAAATCCACGCTGGCAGCGCCAACAATGTCATTCCAGAACAAGCCACCATCATCGGCACCGTGCGTACTTTTACTACACCCGTCCTGGATTTGATTGAAACCCGCATGCGAGAAATCACCGAGCATACTTGTGCTGCATTTGGCACCACAGGAAATTTCGAATTCAAGCGCAGCTATCCCCCCTTAATCAATCATGCGCCAGAAACCGCACTCGCCGTCAATGTCATGCAATCCATCGTTGGTGCAGACAAGGTTGATGCAAATATCGAACCCAGCATGGGTGCGGAAGACTTTGCCTTTTTTTTGCAAGAAAAACCTGGTTGCTATGTATTTATCGGCAATGGCGAAGGCAATCACCGTGACTCAGGGCACGGATTAGGCCCATGCAACTTACACAACGCAAGTTACGACTTCAATGATGAATTGCTGCCAATAGGTATCAATTATTGGGTCAAATTGGCTGAAACAGCGCTGGGTGAACAAGACCAATGCAACTAATTAACGGTTTATTAAAATTTATTAAAGTTTGTTGATATAAAGTTTCGACATCTCCTCAGGACAACATTTTATGTACGCAATATTTATTTTGTTAACAGCACTCCTAGCGGCATGCAATCCTACAACCGATACAAAGACTACCTCTGGCAAAGCATCTCAGCTAATCTCAACCGAGTATTGCGAGCAATTTGCCAACAATACCGCCGTCGTGCTGCACGCCAAAACAAGCGTAACAATTGGACCGTTTAAAGATTCTGTAACAGGTGAAGAAAAGAAGGCATGCATTATCCAAGCTAAAAGTACGGGCTTACAGTTTGCCAATTTGATTGATGCGATACGCCTATTGCGTGCAGGCTTATTGAGTACATGGAAAGAAGAGCGGGCCTACCAAGCCGATGGCCCAACTAGTACGACCACCGCCTTCGTTGATGACAAACACCTAGCTGTCGTGAAGGTCAGCTGGGAGCCCATGCCGGAAGCCAAGTGCCCAAAGGATCAAATCATTTCAGCATGCCCACTCACGCCTGAACAAAAATTGTACACGATTACGATCCAAGCTACGCAAAAGTAAAACCACCATGCTGCGCTTGCAAATCAAAGTAAAGCCCAACGCCCGCACCAGTACACTCACTAAAACGGAAGATGGCACATGGCTGGCCCAATTAAAGGCACCACCTGTCGATGGCAAAGCAAACGAAGAATTGATCGCACTAGTAGCACAACATTTTAATTGCCGCAAAGCAAACGTGTTGATCAAAAGCGGCACCTCTGGGCGGATGAAAGTGGTGACAATTCATTCTGTTTAAACCCAAATATTAACAAAATCTTCATCTGATAGTGCTTCTAATTTCTGATGAGAGGCCCATTTAATGCCTTTTTTGTTGCATTAAATTGGCGATACAACTCGCGCTTTTTTTGCTTTAATTTGCTGTGAACATCGTCATTTCGAATGTAAAAAAAACTCGCGTGAAGGTAGCTCGTTATTAGCACGGCTAAGAGTCGCTTTCTTTGACCTTGATTGAACTGAGGAGCAATTGCTCTTACTACTTGATAATATGCGAAAATGGCTTCGGCATGCCCATTTTGCCAAGTCATCAAAAAACCAGGGACACCATTTGTACACTTAGCGCTTAATAAGGTCAGCAAATGCTCTCGCGATAATCCTCTTGC